>JAUYLM010000004.1 GCA_030698965.1 bacterium | reverse complement strand
GAAGATGAACTGCTCAAGGTCAATGCTTTCCTCGGCATTTTCACAGGCCCGGAGCATGGCTTTCCAGGCTTCCGGATTGGCGGTGTAGGTTTTCCAGGAGGTTGTCATTGGGTAAGTGTATAATGTTTTTTTATAGGCACCTCACCGACTCTAATCATTTCAGAATATGTAACCCCTTCTTTGTCATAGATATACTCACAGTCAATAAATTGAATGCCTGATAAAGTTATGTTTACAATGCCATCCTGGTCTACATCATAGTCAGTGGTCAGGTTGCCTTCCTTATATGTTTCCCCACAGGTGCCATAACCATATTTTCTAAGATTCTCTTCCCTCCAAATGGAATCGTAGTATTTATCGACAGCACTTGTCTCGAATATTAGATACGCCATGTCATCAATTATTTCATAAATATATAGGTTGCCATTACCCATATGAGTCTGACCATAGACCTCAAGAATGTCTTTGTCTAATCCCTCTAAGTCAACGAATCGAACAGACAATATAGATTGCTCTCTTGGCGCAGTTTCTATATTAAACCACCGCATCTGTTTGTCATTCCATGTTCCGATTTTCAAATCTTCCCACCAATCTTTTTCATTTTCTATCACCGCCGCAAATAAAGAGGTATTAATTTGGCTACTCGTTATCTGAACATCATTTATTTCTCGGGTCTTTATATTACCCGGTAAAGAAAATGAAATGAACGGAAAAAATAATAATACAATTATCCAGAGGTGTGTAATGGCATTTTTCTCTTTCCGGATGCCATTTTTGTAGATACTCCACACATCCTCGACATACTTGCTTGTGTGAGGTCCATATTCGTACACTGCTTCTTTCCAAGTCCTCCAATATCGGTGGCCATCATCTTGAATCCCTTGCGCTTTGTGATAAAGCCAACGCACCCCCCATTTTATACTATCCTTAACCGTGTCGACTCGGGTGTCGTACTTCAAGAGTAGCTGTTCGCCATTGTGGATCCAATATTCTTTAAGTCCGCCTTGCAATGTTCTCAACGCAGGATCTTGCGGATGACCAACTTGCATGACATCTACCCCCGCGCTTTCAAAGTATCCGATGCGACTCTCCTGATACATCATTGCCTTTACCAAACTTGGATCAAGTAATTCTAGGGGAGGGTCAGTATCTTTTGCAAATTCGCTGTTCCAGTAATCCACCATCTCAACTATGAGATCATCATAGCGGTTATAGTCCTCATCTCCTCGTATACCTGAATAGGAGTATTTTCGTATAATAGATTTAGTCATGTGGTAAGTATACCAAATTTGTAGTATTCTGTAGTATAATAGAGGAACAATGAGCGACCTTGGATTCTTAATTTTTGCGATAATATTCGGCTACATCTTTTTTGGTCCGCATGCGAAGGGGAAGGGTGAGGGAAAGGATAAGAAGAAGTAGCTGATGTCAAAGTTATTAACATGTATCATTGACAATAATCTTTACATAAGTATACTAGGGGTATGATCAAGCCAGAGTTATTAAAGCTCTTGCGAGAGAAAAAAGGTTTTTCCCAGGAAGAAATGGCCGGACATCTTGAGCTGTCGAGGCCTTCTTATGCGTTAATAGAAAAGGGAGAGAAGGACCTTACTTTGTCGCAAGCAAAAATTGTTTCTGATCTATACGGGATTACTTTAGACTCCCTAATAAAGGGTGATCCAACCCAACAGATTGAAGTCGATATAAAAAAGACTTCTAAGGAAACCGTAAAAAAGGAGGATAGTATCAGAATCAGCGTTCCTCAAAAGAAACTTGATAAATTCAAGGAGGTTTTGCTGTATATTTTGGAAAGAATCGGAGGCAAATCAAATGTCGGGATGGGTGTGGTATATAAGCTGCTTTACTTTATTGATTTTGATTATTACGAAAAATTTGAGGACCAACTTATTGGTGCAACATATATCAAAAACCATTTTGGACCGACACCAGTCGAGTTTATAAAAGTAGCAAAGCAGTTAATAGAGAATGAAGAGTTGGTAGAGGTTAAAAATAAGTACTTCGATAAAGAACAAACTAAGTATCTCCCACGCCGATCTGCTGATTTGTCCAAGCTGACCGCTCAAGAAATAAAACATATTGACGGTGTTTTGGCGCGTCTATCTGATAAAAATGCTTCAGAAATGCGAGATTATTCCCATAAAGATGTACCCTGGATTGTGGCTGAAGATGGTAAGCCAATTGAATATGAGTCGGTATTCTACCGCACGGGTGATACTTCTGTAAGAGACTACGATGCAGTCACAAATAACCTCAAAAATAACATATAGCTCAATTGACTCTTTTGATAAAGATTTAAAGAGACTGGCAAAGAAATTCCCTAGCTTACCGGAAGATTTGGAGCTTGTTAAAAGAGCTGTTATAGAGTTGTTTCATCTCAAAAAGATAAATAACCAAGCTGTCTTTCCTATACCTGATTTTTGTTCAGAGACTTTTCAGGTCTGTAAAATTAAGAAATTTGCCTGCCGGTCCCTCAAGGGGAAAGGGGTAAAAAGCGGAGTTCGCATCACATATTTTTTTGATCTTCAAAAGCTCGAAGTAGTATTCCTAGAAATGTATTTTAAAGCTGATCAGGAAAATGAGGATCGAGAAAGGATCAGGGAGTATCTCAAATCTACCAAGTGCAAGTAAAAGAAAACACCAACGCAAGGTCGGCATTTTCTTTTACTGTGGAGATGGGCGGATTCGAGTCACGGGTCTCGCGCTGTTGCGCTTGCCCGCGACCCCGACTCGGACGCCTTCGCGTCCTCCGTCCGTTCTCATCCGCGGTAGCTCCAGCAGCCAAAGATAAAAAGCATCCTGGCGGACGCTTTTTACTTTGTCTGTGGAGATGGGCGGATTCGAACCGCCGTGCAGATGAAGTTTCATAATATTTCTACGATGCCTAGTAAGCTTTACCGGAGTCGCCTCCTTTTAACCAGCGCACTTGAAAGCAGACAAAACATGCGCCGGCGATTCCTGAGTTTTCGAATCATGAAGTGGAAAGCTTCATGATCTTATCCGGGGGTTATATCACCCGAACATCCTTTCCGGAGAAAGATGCCGAATGCCGTCTAGGGTCCGCGGTTAAGCGAGAGCGTAAGCGGGAGCAATATCCTGCGCTCCATAAAATGGAGACACGATGGACATTGCCTTTGCAACTACTGATTTTGCAGTTACGATTTCCGCCAGATTAAAGAGTTAGCGGAGCTCTGCATCGCGTATTATGGAGTACCTCAACTGTCGAGGCCTTTCATCCCCATGTTTGCATTGTCAACGATCAGAAAATTCTCGACGGATCTCGCGTTCAACCTCTCGCTTCTTTATATCCTGACGTTTGTCATGGATTTTCTTACCGCGGACAATCGCTATTTCAGCCTTTATTTTGCGACCCTTACTATACACTGAAATAGGTACTATTGTCAAACCTTTTTTTGCCTCCAGGGAGGCTAGCTTGAAAATCTCCTCTTTTGTAAGGAGAAGCCTGCGATTTCGTCTGGGATTGTATTCCTTAGGAGTGTTTTTTTCCTGGAAAGGCGGAATATTTGATTCTATGAGGTAAGCCTCGCCTCCGCGTATCGTGACGTGAGAGCCAAGAAGAGAACCCTGCCTGGCGCGAATGCTCTTTACTTCAAGGCCAAAGAGCTCGAGACCGGCTTCAAATGTCTCTAGTATTTCATAATCAAGTCCTATCTTTTTATTATATATAAGCGCTTCCGCCACGAATAGAGTATAGCGCATTTTGCGCTTTTAGGTATAATCATTACATGAAAAAACAAACAGACGATTCCGGTCAGCCAAATGATCCAAGGGATGACTTCAGGAGCAAGAGAGGCGATAAAAAGGGCAAGAAGCCTGGCCGATTCGGCCTGTTCAATTCTATTTTCATTGTTTTTCTGATTCTCTTCCTGATTTCCAGCCTCTACTCGATCGTCGCCGATCAGAATATGGCGGAAGATACTATCCCAATTTCTGAACTTGTTCACGATATAGGCATGGGCAAGGTAGCGTTGATTACGGTGCGGGGAGATGATCTGATAGCCGAATACCAGGACAAGACGATAAAGAGATCAAAGAAAGAGGCAGACGCGCCTGTTACAGAAACCTTTGCCACATATGGTCTCACTCCGGACAAGCTGAATGCCATAAAAATCTCGATCGAAGGTCCTAGCGGATTCTGGTTCTGGCTAGGTCAGCTGGCGCCATTTCTCGCCCCTCTTCTTTTCCTTGCTTTGATAATCTGGTTTCTGACGAGGCAGGTCCGCGGAACAGGCCTACAGGCGTTTTCATTTGGACAGTCAAAAGCCCGCATCACTATGCCAGATGATAAGAAGCAGAGAGTGACTTTCAAAGACGTTGCTGGTGCAAAAGAAGCCAAACAGGAACTAGCTGAGATTGTGGACTTCTTGAAAAATCCAAAAAAGTTTCTTGAAATAGGCGCAGTTATACCAAAAGGTATTCTATTGATGGGAGCTCCGGGAACAGGGAAGTGTGTGTCTGGGAATACAATGATAGTGACATCCAAGGGTATTATCGCGATACAGGATATTCCAAAATACTTTTTTGTAAATGAGGATAACACTGTCGAAGGATTGAACATTGTGACCCTGGATGAAAAAGAAGGCTTGCTCAAGACGGCAGTCGCTTCTCACTGGTATTGCCTCGGCGATCAGAAGACACTGTTGATTAAGACAGATTCCGGTATTTCAATTGAAGGCACGCCGGAACATCCTCTGATAGTCGTGGATAAAGAGACTGGCTTCTTCAAATTCAAGAGGATTGATGAAATAAAAGAAGGAGAATGGCTGGCCGTTGGATCGGATACGCAGTCTTTTGGAAGTCACACACGTATTCCATCACCGGATATAGCGTATCTTATGGGAGTTCTCACCGGAGACGGATGCCTTACTATAAAAGATAGGGTTATGCTTTCTACTGCCGACAATGAGATACTAGAGAGAGTTCAGAAAATACTCAATTCACATTTTGGCGTCCAATTATCAAAATCATCTGGCAAGTACGATTATGAATTGAGGAATGTTCATGTAAAAGAAACTCTTATTTCTTGGGGGCTGGGAGAAACTTATGCCCGGCATAAAAGAATTCCGGATTGGATTTCCATGGCACCCAAAGAATATGTCTGCCAATTTATTCGAGGCCTCTTTGATACAGATGGGACGGTCGAAAAAAGAGGAAGCGTAAGTATTTCAAGCTCAAGCCGTTCTCTAGTGAACAGCATGCAGTTCATGCTGCTTAATTTGGGTATAGTCGCGCGAAGCTATGAAAGAAAGAAAAAACATAATGGACAGATGCAGTATTACATTCAGATCTATGGTGATTTTGTACAGAACTTCAAGGATCAAATCGGTTTTTTGGTAAAAAGAAAAATATCACGTCTTGAAGCTGTATGCCTGAAGCAGAGGAATACAAATATAAACCTCATTCCTTTGCAGAGTCATTTGATAGGAAAAGTTTGGAGGCAGGCTATAGCCACGACGAATATCTCATTGAACCGAACCTTTTATGCCCAATCTCCATATAAAAATGTAAAAAGATACATGTCTGGGGAAAGAACTCCTTCACAGCATGGAATGAATATTTTTATAGAAAATGCTATCGCTCTTGCGCCTTCCGTGTCGATAATGCCAGAAGTCGCTCACCTAAAAAACTTATCTTCAGGAAAATTTTTCTTTACCCAAGTAAAAAAAATCAATAAATCACAGAATAAAGTCTATGACTTGACCGTACCGATTACGCATAACTTTATCGCCAATGGATTGATAAATCATAATACGCTTCTAGCTCGCGCAGTTGCAGGGGAAGCTGGAGTCGCGTTCTTCTCCATATCCGGTTCCGAATTCGTAGAAATGTTCGTCGGTGTCGGGGCTTCCAGAGTTCGAGACCTTTTCAAGATGGCAAAGGAAACTGCCCCAGCCATTATTTTCGTCGATGAGATAGATGCTGTAGGACGAGTTAGGGGCACAGGCGTAGGTGGAGGAAATGATGAAAGAGAACAGACATTAAATCAAATTCTTGTTGAAATGGACGGATTCGAGCCGAATGAGAAAGTTATCGTCATGGCAGCTACCAACAGGCCGGACGTTCTCGATCCCGCTCTTCTTCGACCGGGACGCTTCGACAGGCGGGTTACCATTGACCTTCCGGACAGGAATGACAGAGAAGAGATCCTAAAAATACACTCAACAAAGAAGCCCTTTGCGGAAGATGTGGTGCTGAGAGTCATAGCCGAGAGGACCCCAGGCTTTTCCGGGGCCGATCTATATTCTCTAATGAATGAAGGGGCGATCCTGGCTGCCAGGGAGAATAGGAATAAAATATCTCAGTATGACCTTATCAGGGCGATTGAGAAAGTCATGCTCGGGCCTGAAAGAAAAAGCCATCTATTGTCTAAAAAAGAAAAAGAAATTACCGCGTACCATGAAGCTGGTCATGCGCTTGTGTCGTCCGTTCTTCCTTACGCCGACCCTGTGCACAAAATCTCCATTATTTCCCGAGGCCGTGCCGCGGGGTACACTCTTCACCTGCCTCTGGAGGATCGAAAAATGCAGTCCAAGAATGAATTCCTCGACGATATTGCCGTTTCTCTCGGCGGGTATGTGGTGGAGAAAATGATGTTCGGCGATGTAACGACCGGACCTTCTAACGACCTCCAGGTCTCCACCGCCCTGGCACGGGATATGGTTACCAAATACGGGATGTCTGACAGGATAGGGGCACTGGCGCTGGAGGGATCAGGAGGCAGGGCAATGTTTGGAAAAGGAATTGGGGACAAGGAGTATTCTGAAAAAGTGGGGGCGGACATAGACGCGGAAGTTTCCAAAATAATGAGCGAGGCATACAAGAAAGCTGAAGACATAGTCACGAAGCACCGTCCCGCTCTGGATGCTATTGCCCAAAGACTGATAGATATAGAAAATCTGGAAAGGGATGAATATGAGACGATCATCATCGCTCATGGGATACAGCCTAAGAGGAAACTGGATATTGAACATCAGGCATGATCAGCAAGATTTTTTCATGGATTTTTCTCATAGCTGCCATATCCCTGGCCGGCTATGTCTGGCTTGGTCAGAAAGATCCATGCGAGGTTCCCATTGAATACAAGATAGGAAGTTTCGATACCAGATTCAATATTAGCAAGACGGATTTTCTTCGAGAAGTAGAGAGATCTACTTATATCTGGGAAAATGAAATTGGAAAAAATCTTTTTGAATATGATGCAGGGTTGGAAAAAGAAAATAAGTTCAAGAAATATCTGGATAAATATGTCGGACGATACTTTATCCGTCAGGCCATAGTGATCAATCTTATTTATGACGATCGTCAGAAAATGTCCGAAGAGAATAGGCTTCTCGTCGCGAAAATAGATGACACGAAGATGTCGGCTGATGCGGTCAAGCGGGAATTTCGGGCTCTGCAGGATGAGTATGGGGGTGCTTCTGCCGAGTACCAGTCCATGCTGAGTGAGTATAAGAAAAAACGTAGGGATTACCAGGCTCTTGAGGCCAAGAGACTTGAAGTCAATGGATTAGCTGATGCTATTAATGCTCTCGTTAAAAAATATAATTATCTAGTAACTTCGGTAAATGATACAGTACAGACAATCAATCAAACAGCCGGCAGGGAATTTGAGGAGGGGCAGTATGTCAGGGATACGAGTGGGGAGAGGATAAATATTTACGAATTCGCCAATAGAAATGTGCTGATGAGAGTTCTTGCTCATGAGTTTGGGCATGCGCTGGGTCTAGATCATAATGAAAATCCGGATTCCATCATGTACTATCTGAATCACAGCAAGAATATAAAACCGACGAAGGAGGATTTGGTAGGATTGAGGGAGGTGTGTGGGATTTGATAGTCTGTGACTTTTAGTCTATGATAACAATTATCCAAAAGATGCGCCCTTAGCTCAGTTGGTTAGAGCACAGAGCTTATACCTCTGGGGTCCTTGGTTCGAATCCAAGAGGGCGCACATAGATAATTTATTTGGCGTAATCTAGTTATTGACATATACACGTAATGTATATAAGATGTATACGTCAGCATATGCATGACTAAAAAAATGACTACGCAGGTAACATTCAAAATTGATAAGAAGCTCAAGGACCTAGCTATGAAGAAAGCCCAGAATGAAGGACTCCCTTTTGGCGCGCTCCTCAAGCTAGCCACAAAGGCCTTCGTGGAGGGAACTCTGGATATCGGACTAGTAAAAAGAGAAGAGTTCAATGCTAAAACACGCAGGGATATTAACAAGGCGCTTAAAGACCTAAAAGAAGGTAAGAATTTTTCCCCAGGTTTTACTAACGCAAAAGACGCTATTGCGTATCTTAAAAGTGCTAATTAGACTCCGCCAGAAATAATATTCCGTAAAAAATTTAAAAAATGTTGAAGAAGATCCCGTTAAAAATACAGGAACACTTTTTTGAACGCCTCAATCTTTTTACAGAAGATCAGTATAATGTGCTCTTAAATAATCATTCGGTCGATAAGGCTTATGCTGAGTGTCGAAGTATCAATATCACGGGGGATTACAGAGCTATTTTTAAAAAAGAAGAAAGCATTATTGCTTTCATAAAAATCGGTACGCATTCCGAACTTTATAGCTAGCTACTCAAAATGCCTAACTTCCTTTAACCTATCTGCCAAACATCTCTTCACCCCAGGCCAAGTATCCAAACTCTCATCTTTATCTACCATAGTTTTTGCCTCCGTACGCGCTGCTTCTACCATTTTTATATTTTGCAAAGCTTCCATTGCCACATCCGTCACGCCCCATTGCTTGCCTCCTGACAGCTCTCCGGAACCGCGGAATTTCAGATCATACTCTGCTAATTCGAAACCATTCTTCGCTGTCTTTAGAGCCGTGAGTCTCTCGATTGTTTTGTCTGATTTTGTCTCGGCGAAGACATAACAGTAAGCCTGATGATTGGATCGTATCACGCGACCGCGCAATTGATGCAATTGAGCCAGTCCAAATCTTTCTGCTCCTTCTAATATAATGACTGTAGCATTTGGAACATTCACTCCGACTTCGACAACTGATGTAGCGCAGAGGATGTGGATTTTTCCACTTTTAAAATCAAGCATGACCCTGTCTTTTTCTGCAGGCTTCATTTTGCTATGGAGAATTCCTATTTCATATTCCGGAAAAATAGATTTTTTAAGACGCTTGGCCTCTTCTTTTACTGACTTCGCATTAACGGCGGCTTCTTTATCTGGATCCGGCTCATTGATACGCGGACATATGACATAGGCTTGGCGGCAGGCCCTTAATTCTGCTCGGATTTTTTCATAAACTAAATTTCTCTCGTTCGGCTTTACAATTTCCGTGATAATCGGTTTCCGTCCATGTGGCATCTGATCCAGTAGGGTTAGGTCCAAGTCTCCATAAATAGTGAGGGCCAGGGTTCGGGGAATGGGAGTGGCGGTCATGGATAATAGATGGGGAGCGCGAGCTTTGCCATCC
>JAUYLM010000024.1 GCA_030698965.1 bacterium | reverse complement strand
ATGACGGCATTGATAGCAAAGAAATCGGCAAAGAAAAAAGAGAAAGAAAAGGAGATGACAAAGAAGTAAAGAGAAAGAAGTCCGGGGTTTAAGCAAGCAAGTTCTTCAAAAAAATGGCAAATAGACATCTCTCAAGATCAGTAGTCCTCCAATCACTCTTTGAGTGGGACTTTAGAGGCTCTCCCGATAAAGAAGTAAAAAACATTGTCTCCAGAAATGCCAAGGAATTTGCTCCGGGCATGGGAGATGTTTCTTTCGTGGAAGATCTCATAGCAAATGTCCTTTCCAAACGTTTTGATCTGGATAGAATAATAGAAAAAGCCGCTCCAGACTGGCCAATAGACAAGATATCAGTTGTAGACAGAAATGTTCTTCGAATGGGCCTCTATGAGCTGCTTTTTGCCGATAGGGAGGAGGTACCCGCGAAAGTGGCTATAAACGAAGCAATTGAGCTCGCCAAGACATTTGGCGGAGACAATAGCGGAAAGTTCGTGAACGGAGTCCTGGGTTCCGTATACAAGGAGCTTGGTGAGCCCGGAAAGGACGCGGTTACAAAGAAAAAAAAGAAAAAAATAGAAGATATACCTTACGAAGAAATGCCGATCGTCAACCTTGGCGGGGCTGTGGTATATGCCAGAAAGGGAAAAGAAATTTATCTGGCTTTTGTTCATGATATTTTTGGTCACTGGACTCTTTCTAAAGGGAAGCTTGTGCCTGGAATGGATATTAGGGAGGGCACAGTAGCCAAAGTAAAAGAAGAGACGGGTCTAGACATCAAGATTGAGACTGACTTGGGCTCAAACGAGTACATCGCTAATGACCCGGATGAGGGCAAGCTTCGCAAGCAGGTGCACTATTTCCTGGCTAAGGCAGATTTTGGGCCTATTACGCTCGGTCCAAGCAAGGGACTGGATGACGCCAAGTGGTTCAAGCTCGCCGACATACTCGAACTTAATTTTTATAATGATATCTTGCCGATAGTTACCAAATCCATTAAACTTCTGAACGATGAAAGCAATGCCTGATTTCAAAAAATTTTCGGAGAAGATAGGGGTTGAGTTCAGGGATATGAATCTTCTCAAACAAGCCTGCACGCACAGGTCTTTTCTCAATGAGAATAAAGGAGCGGGACTCGAGCACAATGAAAGGCTGGAGTTTCTTGGAGACGCCGTTCTGGAGCTTGTCATCACAAGCTATTTATACAGGAAATATCCAGGCAAGCATGAAGGAGAATTGACTTCATATCGATCCGCCCTTGTGAACACTCATAGCCTGGCGAGGGTAGCCACTGCTATCGGAATAAATGACTATTTGCTGATGTCAAAAGGAGAATCAAAGGATACAGGACGTGCCAGATCGATCATCATGGCTGACAGCATCGAGGCAATCATTGGTGCGATATACATTGATAATGGTTATGATGCTGCTGCCAATTTTATTTCACAGAATTTATTGGAAGTTATTGATATCGATGAAATCGTAGAAAAGAAGCTCTGGCTGGATGCTAAGAGTAGATTCCAGGAAAGAGCTCAGGATGAGACAGGACAGACGCCGTCGTATAAGACTATGAAAGAAACTGGTCCGGATCATAATAAGATATTCACTTTAGGGGTATTTATCGGCGACGTTCAGGTTGCTGTCGGTACGGGTCTTTCCAAGCAGGAGGCAGAGCAGAAAGCGGCGGAAAAGGCATTGGAGATAAAAGGGTGGTAGACTGCTGTGTTAAAATTCTATGTTAGAATAATTGCATGTATCTCAAATCGTTGGAGATTTCCGGTTTCAAGTCATTCGCTAAAAAAGCGGCTCTGAACTTCACCTCTCCTATTTCATCTATCGTTGGTCCCAATGGCTCCGGCAAAAGCAATGTTGCCGAAGCATTTCGTTTCGTACTCGGAGAGCAGTCCATCAAGTCCATGCGTGGAAAGCGTGGTGAGGACCTCATTTTCAATGGGGGTGGTGAGGGTGGAGCTAGAGTGAATAGGGCAAGTGTGAAGGTTGTTTTTGATAATAGCCGGAGAATGCTTAATATTGATTTTGAAGAAGTTTCTCTTGAACGAGTTGTTCATCGTGATAATAGTAATGAATATTTCGTTAATAGTAGCCCAGTCAGACTAAAGGACATTGTCGAGCTATTAGCACATGCTCATATAGGTGCTTCTGGGCATCATATAATCTCACAAGGTGAAGCCGATAGAATATTGAATGCCAATATCCGAGAAAGAAGAGAGATGATAGAGGATGCACTTGGTCTGAAAATATATCAATATAAGAAAAGTGAAAGCCAGAGAAAACTGGAAAAAACCGAGGAAAATATGAAGTCAGTGGAGTCTCTGCGACGCGAGATCGCCCCGCATCTCAAATTCCTGAAAAAGCAGGTGGAAAAAGTGGAGAAGGTCCAACAGCTGCGTGAAGAGCTCAGGGCTTTCTACAAAGAGTATTTCAAAAGAGAGGAGGTTCATATAAAGTCAGAGAGGGCGGATATAGAGGCGGTTAAAAATCCTCTGATGAAAGAATTGGAGGAGCTGGA
>JAUYLM010000069.1 GCA_030698965.1 bacterium | reverse complement strand
GCCGGGATCTTCACCGCCTTGAGCCTTTCGTCCAAGGTGGAGAAAAGCGCCTTCTTCTTGCTTCCTTCGCGTATAGAAATGATATCTCCGACCTTGATCTGATATGAAGGAATTGTAACTATGGTTCCATTGACTAGGAGGTGTCCATGGGAAGTCAGCTGGCGAGCAGCCTGACGGGTAGGAGCAAAGCCGGATCTAAGGGCCACATTGTCCAGACGGCTTTCGAGGATGCGGACGAGTAGCTCGCCCGAGCTTCCCTTCTTCTCGATAGCCTGCTTGACATACTTTGTAAACTGCTTGGAGGTAAGGCCGTAGCTGTAGCGCGCCTTCTGCTTTTCCAGCATGCCCAGACCAAAGTTGCTCTTTGCCTTTGGGCGCCCCTTGCCGGCTGGCCTTCCCTGTCCGGCCTGTCCCTGGCGCATGGCATATTTCTGCGTCTGTGTTTTTTCAAAGACAGGGGCTCCCAGACGTCTTGCTATTTTGTATTTTGGTCCAATAATCATATGTTTTATTTAAATAACTATACTCTCCTAGGCTTCTTAGGCTGCGGACCATTGTGCGGAACCGGAGTATTATCTCGGATCGAAGCTATATTCACTCCTTTTGAAATAAATCCCCTGATGGCGGATTCACGCCCGGAGCCAACCCCCTTGACAACAACGTCGATTTCCTTGAGGCCTAAGTTCTGAGCCTTCATGGCCAGGGTTTCTCCGACTTTTGCCGCGGCAAAAGGAGTCCCCTTCTTCGCCCCCTTGAATCCAAGCGATCCGCTCGAAGACCAGATCACCGCATTGCCTTGCTTATCCGTCAGAATGACTTTTGTATTATTGTAAGTAGATTGAACATGCAGGATTCCTGAATCCATGCGCTTTCGGGACGAAGAAGCCTGCTTAGGCGCTTCGCTTTTTGCTCCGTCCTTTCCCTTTTCAGTTGTAACAATTCTTTTCTTTCCCATAAAAATTTAAATTGAAGTCTGATTATTTCTTTTCCTCCTTCTTTCGTCCTGAACCCATGGTCTTTCGGACATTTCCTCGAAGCGTTCGGGAATTCGTCTTTGTCCTCTGTCCGCGGACAGGAAGCCTCTTGGCATGGCGCGACCCTCTGTATGACTTGATATCCTTGAGGCGCTTGATATTTGACGCCGTCTCTCTCTTCAGATCTCCTTCAATTCTGTAGGATTCGACTATCTTCCTTATTTCATTTTCCTGATCCACAGTCAAATCCTTTGCGTTGGAAGAAGGGTTGACCTTGACCGTATTCAAAATGTGGAGCGACCTGGACCTTCCCACGCCGTAAAGTTCCGTGAGAGCAATCTCAAGGCGCTTGTTGTCGGGGATTGTAATTCCTAATATACGCATTGTTTTATCCTTGGCGCTGCTTATGGCGCGGGTTCGCAGTGCAAATCACATACACATAGCCTTTTCTGCGTACGGTACTGCACTTTGGACAAATTACTTTTACAGAAGCTTTTACTTTCATTTTATATAATAAATACTACAGCCTTTTGCTGATGCGGGCACGGCCTCCATAGGAATCAAGAGTTAGCTCAACCTTGTCTCCAATAAGAACTTTGATTCGGTGCATTCGCATCTTTCCGGATAAATAAGCCATTACCACCTCGTCCTTTCCATCAAGCTTCACACGAAATAGCGTATTCGGCAACGCTTCGGTTACTACTCCATATGCCATCTCCGTTGCTGGTTTTTGCACGTTTGATTATATTAGCAAACTAGCCAAAAATTGTCAATAAATTCTAGTTCTTTATCTCTATTCCTATTTTATCCGGGGAATTCGGGAATGATCTCATCCAGAAAGGAGTGATCAGCGCGTAGGCATTTGCAATGGACGGATAGTGCGCAAATACAGAATTGCTCTGTTTCAAATATGTGCCTTTGAGCTCATTTTTCAGATCTTCCTCCGAAAATGTACCTACCACCAATATGGGCCCCTTCAGATTGAATATGAGGGGAGTTCCCTTCTTGGGAGAAAAGTCCTTTGCGTTGACAATGGTGAAAGCAAGGTCTTCCAGTTTGTCTACGCGGTATGTCGGAGCGGCAAAGTTGTCCAGTTCCTTTCCGACAATTGATTTAAACAGAGGATCTCTTTTCAAAGTGACTCCGTATGCAATGCCTTTTGCCGAAATAATAGCAGTATCCTTGTCGCCGGATACGGGCTCCGGAGTTTCGTATTCAATAGAATAGGCGCTTTCGTACATGACCGAATCCCTTGGAACTTTCGCCTTGAGCTGAGATACGAGCTTGGTTTCGAGAGTTTCCTTGAGACTTTCTATCGTAGCTTCACGAACCGCAGGAGAAATGACCTTCTTGTTTCCTGAGAAGCCTCCTTCTATAGAGGTTTTTATTTTTCCATAAACGGTTGTGTACTTGTCGCCGCCTTTATACGCCACGACTTTAAGATTCGGATCTGCCGTCCCGAGCTGCATATCATACTGACTGCCGGCCTGATCCGCCAAGACGCCTATGGAAACTGATCCGGGAGACGACCCTCCAGCCGGTATCGTAACGGTAGCGACCGTTCTATAGACCAGGCCTTTGGAGTTGGAGAGCCTGGTGCCGGCTACTATTTTCTGCTGCACTTTTTGGGCGTTATACAGATAGACCGTGCCTTTTGCCTTTGTCTGCACGAGAGGTCCATCGGTAGCGGGAATTGACTGCTGAGCCGAGTCGCTGAGCGTGATGACATCGTAAGCCAGAGGCGATCCGGAGCCTTTCTTTGCGGTGAAAGTCCCTTTCACGTCAAATTTCGCTGTTTTCGGAGTGATTGTGACTGATGCTTTGGAATACAGGAGGGACAAAGCTACGGCAATGACGGCAATGCCCAGGAAGATGACCAGAAAAGAAACTATTGCGCCCGGCAATCTCCTCTTTCTTGGCCGCGGAGGAATTGACCTGACCCTATTTATGCGGACCGACGGCTCCTCCTGTCGTGCCGGAACCCTGCGTATGCTCCTTCTTCCGGAAGGTATTACGTCCTGCACTACATTTTTTTTATTTCTATCCATTGCTTTTGTAATATTCTTTTTAATTATAACATAATTATCATCACAGCATACTGCCAAGAGCGGGAATGTATATTTTTTCCAGAGGCTCATCGAAAATTTTCACTCGGCAGTCGGATCTTTCAAGTATTTTTTTGAATATGCCTGGATAGTTTGGGGAAAGGAGGTGGACTCGGCGGGGAATGTCCATGCCTGCACAGTCATCATGCCACCCTCCGACTATCGACAGGAGAGCTTCTTCCATCCTTCTGCCATGCTCATCCTCCAGCCTGCCTTCTTCGTGCATGGAGAGCATGGAACTGCTTGTTTCCGGACTGCTTTCCATGACGGAAGAGATTTTTCTGACCAGCGTAGAAGCCCCGAATGGAAAAGAGCCTAGGTTTGAGCTGAAGCTATTCCTTACCACGACGATATCGGTAAGTTCTCCGTGTACATGGACCACAGCGAACTCATCCCCATCCATCGACGATGATCGCAGAGAGATATAGTGGAGAAGGAGAGCGGAGTGGTAACAATCATTATAAAAATGGATGTGCCTGGAAACAGCCGAATGCATTTTCTTCAATATTTCATCCGAGCTCATGCTCAAGACGAGGGAAACTTCCAGGCTCAAGGCTCTTTTTCCTTCATATGAATGGACGGGGTATCCGTTCAGGCTCACATCAAATATCTTTTGTTCTACGATGACGATGTCTTCAGACGACTCCTCAAGTATCCTGCCGGCTTCTTCCTTTACGACCTCTTCTATCATGTCGGAGGTGATTTCCGCTTCCTCCTCATACTCTATCCTGACCTTTTTTGATTTTGAGATAACCCAGGGAGAAGAAAGGATGAAATGGGCATCCCTGACCGAGCCTCCGGCTTCTTTCATTATTTTTCCAGCTACATTCTCAACCGACTTGAGCATGCTCATGGTGATGTATTCGGAGCCTGCATGGTCTTTATGCATAATTCGGCTGGACGCAGAACAGATTACCTCCGGAGCCTGGCCTCTGAAGTCCACGAGTGCTCCTCTAACAGAGTCGCTTTGTATTTCTATAACAAGAGAAAGAGCCTTATCCATCCCTGCATTATATCATGAGTTTTCTATTGCAAGACTGCTTTTATCCTCCTCACTCCCTGCGAGACCGCTTCTTCTTTTTGTATCTTGAAGGTACCGAGGTTTCCAATGTTTTCTACATGCGGTCCTCCGCAAAACTCTTTTGAATATGCCGATTGAATGTCCTTTCCGATATAGTAGACGGAGACCTGGTCGCTGTATTTCTCGCTAAAGAAATGTCTGGCACCGGTCTTTTCTGCTTCTGCTGTAGGCAGGACTATTTTATTGACGGGCAACCCTTCTTTTATTTTATTATTCACGAT
>JAUYLM010000064.1 GCA_030698965.1 bacterium | reverse complement strand
AGAGATTGAATAAAAATGCCGTAAGATTCCAGCTTCCTGTAGGACTTGAGGGTGAGCATGAGGGAGTTGTCGATCTTCTAAAGATGAAAGCTTATTTCTTCGACGGTGAGAAAGGAATTAACGTCATGGAAAAGGAGATCCCGGAAAATCTTCTGGAAGATGCGAAAAAGTATCGCGCCGAACTGGTAGAAAAGGTTGTTGAATACGATGACTCTACAATGCAGGCGTATCTTGAAGGCAAGGAGATCTCTATCGAAGACCTTAAGAAAGTCGTACGCAAGGCTGTTATAGCCAACAAGATCTTTCCAGTTTTCACTGGATCGGCGCTGAAAAATGTCGGTGTCCAGCTCATTCTGGATGCCGTCATAGACTATCTGCCCTCTCCTCTGGATGTTCCGCCTGTAAAGGGAATTGATCCGAATACAGGAGAAGAAATATATCGAAAGCCGGATGATAGCGAGCCTTTCTCCGCCCTGGCATTCAAACTGCAGAACGATCCTTTCGTGGGACAGCTGACATTTTTTAGAGTATATTCAGGGACCATCGAAGCAGGCTCGTATATTTATAATTCAACGACTGGAAAGAGGGAACGACTCGGACGAATCGTCCGCTTGCAGGCAAACGACAGGGAAGAGATGAAAAAAGTCTATGCCGGGGAAATAGCCGCCGCGGTGGGATTGAAGGATGCTTTGACATCACACACTTTCTGCGATGAGGAAAAGCCTATCATTCTCGAGGCGATCAAATTCCTTGATCCCGTGGTTTCTCTCCGCATCGAGCCTAAGACGAAAGCCGATCAGGAAAAAATGGGAATGGCTCTCAAAAAATTGGCCAATGAGGACCCTACATTCAAGATTTCATCAAATTCAGAAACCGGAGAGACTCTGATCGCCGGAATGGGAGAGCTGCATCTGGAGATCATGGTTGACCGAATGAAGAGGGAATTCAGTGTGGAAGCCAATGTTGGCAAGCCTCAGGTGGCATATAGAGAAACAATCCGAGCCGAAGCGGAAGCCGAGCATAAATACATCAAGCAGTCCGGAGGAAAGGGACAATACGGACACGTCAAGATTACCATCAAGCCCCTTGAACCATTGGAGCCGGGCAAGAAGATTCCAAAGAATGTCAGCCGGTATGATGACTTCGAATTCATCAACTCCATTAAGGGGGGAGTTATTCCTCAGGAATTCATCCCTGCTGTTGAAAAGGGAGTCCATGAAGCTATGGACAGGGGAATTTTGGCTGGCTTCAGGGTCGTCGATGTTTCCTGTGAACTTACTTTCGGAAGCTATCACGACGTTGACTCATCAGAAATCGCCTACAAGATAGCCGCTTCACAGGCTTTCCAGGAAGCTGCCAAGAGAGCCCGTCCAGCCATCCTTGAACCTATCATGAAAGTTGAAATTCTTTTCCCAGATAAATACATGGGAGACATTACAGGAAGCATTTCATCCAAGAGAGGAACTATCGAAGAAATGACGGAGCGAGGACAGGCAAAGGTCCTTCATGCTAAAGTTCCGTTATCAGAAATGTTTGGTTACACTACCCAGCTACGATCTATGACATCGGGGCAGGGCAGCGCCATCATGGAATTCGACCATTACGAAGTCGTTCCGCCAAATGTCGAGAGGGAGATTGTAGAAGCGAGGAAGTAAGGGTACGGACTTGTTCATAAGTCAACTCGCTTGTTTATTGATTGCGTTCTATAATTGACGCATGAAGCGTTTGTTTTTGTATTTACTACTACTTATTATACTTGGCTTTGTCCCTCAATTTTCTTTTGCTCAATTATATCCTGTAAGAGATTTTGTTTTGGATACCTTGGGAAAAAAAGTCGTGATGTCAGAAGATGATCTGAAAGGCACTCTGTTTGAATATAAGAACGAGGAAATATTAAAGATATGGAAAGTTGAGTATGAGCAAAAATCCAATAGTAGAAAGACATGTATTCCGCCTGTTCTTAATATTAAATTTGATTCAAAAGGAAAAAATAAAGATCTGTTTGCTGGAATCACGACTTATAGGTCATATTCTTCCTTGGGGTATGCCAAGATAAGACTTGTTCCAGATTGCGATGTGTGGGTGGATACGGATTTCTTTCCTAAGGACAGTCCAAATATTCTTTTAAGAGAGTTTTTTGTTTATAAAACTATGCGTCACTTTGGCATACCGACTCTCGATGTGGTTGGTTTCGCAAACATTCGGTTTAAATCTCCTGATATTCTAAATTCAGATAAGGCATATCCATACATGTTGCTTCAGAGAAATAATGAAAAAGATGACCAAGTTTCTTTTACCAGACAATTCAACATACTTCCTGCTATTCAGGAAGCCAACAAAACTGGAAGTACGGCAACATATGTCCAAGCAGGAGAAAGATTGAGTTCGATCAACTATGTTGATAATAACAGTTCTTTCAAGTTGGATTTGGAGCCGAAATCATCTGTTCGATACTTTCTTTTGTCAGAGTTTCTGAATTCTGACGATCACTTCGTCTTCTGGAATGAGGATTATGGAAGGGATTCTGTTACTGGAATGTGGAAGACAATACCATTTGATTTTGATATGTCTCTGGTCTGTGGAGGCGACTCTATTCCAAATGCCATGCAGGCAGTTTCCAGGCAAAGCCAGCAATCACAGCCTGAATACAAATCTTTGCTATACCAGACGGCAAGAGAAATATTTGATAATCCACGATCTCTTCAAAAAATGCTTTCTCTTATAGACTCGTTTCCTTTATCTGGAGACAAGGCCAAGCTGAAAAATTACATAACCATGAGATTTTATAGATATGCTCTCTATTACGGTTCTCCATCTACTGCAAAAGCATTAGGGCAAGTCTACCAGCCTTACAAAAATGAATCTCTTTATCTTTCTTCCTTGGATCAAGTGTCCAAGTTAGAAGGCTTCAATAATAGCTGTGACCGTATTGAAAAAACTTCTTTGGCTTCAATCAAATCTACATTTTCAATAAGCGCAGTTTCTCCTTATGCGGCAATTATATTTGTACCAGACCGTGGCCCGGCTGGAACAGTGGTCACTCTATATTGGCGAGGAGCAGCAACGGATGTCGACAATATTATTGAGCTAAAAAATTCTCAGGAAGATATAAAGATTCCATCCAAGTCAGAAGACGGCATCTCTATAGTATTCACTATTCCTAGTACTGCCAAGACAGCTAGAGGAGGGGATTATGATGTTTCTGTAAGTAATTCAGAGAGGCAGTCTACTCTTGCAAGGACTTTCACCATCACTCCTTCCGCAGAGCCTGTTATGAAAAAAATTGGCTTACTTCAGTATATTGGTAGAGAAGCGGTAAGTTTTACCAACAAAGTCATAGACACCATAGCGCCTCCACCTCCTTCCAAACTTGCCCCTTCTCCTACTCCATACGTTTCTTCTCTTCCAGTTCCAAATCTTGTGCCACAGAAGACATCTATTACAACTTATACAGCAGTTCTGGAACCCTGCTCTAATCCAAGCAGGATAATAACAGTAGGGGGAATAGGCTCTGGTCCGGAACATCCTATATTTTCTTATACAGATCAGATCGATCCAACGGGGATATCAATACCTCTCGGTGGAAATAGCGTCAATCAAAGTAGGAATAACATCCGGAATGCGATTAGGAAGGAGCTGGATGCAGGCAATCATGTCCTCGTAGTAGCGCACTCCCTTGGCGGAGCCATCTCTTTCAATTTGAAGGATGAGTTCGATGGCCAGGGAGTGGATTTCATCTATGCCGATCCTCCCTATAACAGTCTTGCGGCAAGATTTGATCCTTTCGGCTATAGTTCTGTAGCAAATGAGATAAAAAAATCCAAAGCAGGAGGAATTGCATCCGATCCCAATACTATCGAATGGACGAACGGTTCAGGGTCGGGGAAAAATCATGATCCCTGGACGTATCCTGATTACAAGGACAATGACGAAAAACTTGAGAATTTGAAGAATGAGATATTGGAAAAAATGTGTAACCCGCCCGATCCCACCCCAACTCCTACTCCATCCCCAACTCCTACTACATCTCCGTCTCCAGCCCCATCTTCTTCCCCAAGTCCCAGCTCTTCACCAACTCCCACTGTTTCCGCTTCGCCTAGCCTCTCCTCATCTCCAAGTCCAACATACAGCCCAACTCCCACGGTTTCCGCCTCCGCTTCACCTTCTCCCTCACCCACAACAAGTTCATCACCCAGCTCATCTCCAACCCCTACGGTAAGTCCAAGCCCAACAACATCTCCAAGGCCCAGCTCTTCTCCTTCATCATCCCCAACCCCCTCCGGTACCCCAAACCTCTCCGCTTCCACCCCAACTGTAACAGTCTCTCCTGCTGGATCAGGACATATATATGAAGGTAATA
>JAUYLM010000061.1 GCA_030698965.1 bacterium | reverse complement strand
TACGAAAATTTCTCTAGCGGAATTGAAAACCATAGGCATCATCCTCTATTTGGGTGAAGGATCAAAGAAAACAAAGGGTACTGTTGCTCTATCGAATAGTGACCCATCAGTGATACTAATTATGATTAGATTTTTAAAGGAAGTCTGTCATGTGCCGGAAGATAAGCTTCGTGGACATATACACACATTTGCCCATGCAGATATAGAAAAGACTGAAAAGTATTGGTCTTATATTACCGGTATACCAAGAAAACAATTTTATAAGACGTATGCAAAACCAAGTGCAGCAAGCCTACAAAAAAGAAAGACTTTGCCTTTCGGTACATTTGGTCTTTCTGTGTGTGATACGAAACTTCTATTAACTATCTTTGGCTGGATTGAAAAAATAAAAGAGCTAGTGATTGGAAATAAATCCTAGCTTAACATAATAAAAGATATTTAATGTATAATTAAACCATGAAAATGCAAGTCATAATAATACACGGCGGAGATACATTTGAAACACGAGAACAATATCTGGATTTCCTGCACAATTATGAAATAAATATCGAAAGATATAAGAAAGATACTGATGACTGGAAAAAGTCCTTGCGCAGCAAACTCGGTGCTGATTATGAGGTGATAATTCCAATAATGCCGAATAAGACTGATGGGAGATATGAAGAATGGGAGATATGGATGGATAAACTCATTACCTTTATCGATGATGGAGTGATTCTAATCGGGCATTCTATGGGCGGATCCTTTTTGGCAAAATATTTATCATAGAAATCTTTTCCAAAGAAAATAAAGGCCGTATTTTTGGTATCTGCTGTCTATGACAAAGACTCTGAAGGATGTTCATTGGCAACTTTTGCACTTCCTGAAAAATTAATTTTACAGACTAAAAATATGTATCTTTACCGCAGCAAAGACGATCCTGTAGTGCCCTTTTCTGCTCTAGATAAATTCAAAGAAGCATTGCCGCAAGCTCATACGAGAATATTTGAAAATAGGAAGCACATTAATCAAGAGGAGTTTCCGGAATTAGTTGAGGATATAATCAAACTTGGCTAAAGACATGATATAATTCCCCCCATGAAAATAGAACAAAAAAAATGGACGGCGGAAAACGGTTGGAAAACCCTTTCCGAGGGAAATTTTAATGAAGTTCCCGAATTAGTATTGGTTTTCGGCGGAAGCAATGCATTAAAAGATAAAAAATTATTCGATGAAATCCGCTCTTGGTATCCCCAGGCGCGCATCATAAGCGCATCTACAGCTGGAGAAATCATCCAAACAGAGGTTTCAGACGACACCATGGTTCTCTCTGCCATCAAATTTGAAAAAACGAAGCTGGAATTTTCCGAATCCGGCATTACCAATCCAGATGAAAGCGAAGAAATAGGAAAGAAACTGGCGCAAGGTCTGCCCAAAGAAGGACTGGTCCATGTGATGATACTATCGGACGGTCTCTTCGTGAACGGAACTCTATTGGTCAAAGGCATTCTTTCAGAATTGCCAAAGGAAGTGTCGGTTACAGGCGGTCTGGCCGGGGATGGAGTGCGCTTCAAAGAAACACTTGTAGGATACGACAGTCCCGCGGAACCGAAAAAGCTGGTGTGCATCGGGTTTTATGGGCCAAGCATAAAGGTGGGGTACGGATCTCTTGGGGGGTGGGACTCGTTTGGAGTTTCCAGGACAATTACAAAGTCAAAAGGAAATATCCTTTATGAATTGGACGGGGAGCCAGCTCTCGCGCTATACAAGGAATATTTAGGAGATCTGGCAAAGGAACTGCCTGCCAGCGGACTGCTCTTCCCTCTCAATTTGCATATCAAAACCGGCGAAGGAAAAGAAGTAGAGGTTGTAAGAACCATTCTGGGAGTGGATGAAGCCGCTCAATCCATGACATTTGCCGGAGACATGCCGGAAGGCGTGGTCGCAAAGTTCATGAAAGCCAATTTTGACCGGCTTATCGATGGCGCCTCCGGAGCGGCGAATATGAGCATTGAGGCTCTAGGTAGCGGCAAGGCTGAACTGGCTATCCTTGTAAGCTGTATCGGAAGAAAATTAGTTCTTAAAGACAGGATAGAGGAGGAAATTGAGGCGGTTAAAGAAAAAATCGGAGCTCAGGCATCTACGATCGGCTTCTACTCATATGGAGAGATCTGCCCTACCGCTCCTACCGAGCGCCAGTGCCAGCTTCACAATCAGACAATGACGATTACTACTTTTCGCGAAGAATAAAGTTCTCTCCTATGCACCACCTTCTAGAACGACAATACAAGAAATTCTTCAAGGACGGAGCGGAAGTTTCTCCTGAACTGCAAAGCTTTCTGAAAACCGTAAGCACGACATACGACAACAACGACAAGGACAGGACTCTTCTCGAGCATTCATTCAATGTCAGCTCCAAGGAATTTTCCGAGCTGAATTCCAAAATATTGAAATTGGTTGCCGAACTCGAAGCGGAAAAAAAGAGCGTTGAAAAGAAAGTCCGAGACAGGACTCAGGAGCTGTTAATTGCCAACAGCAGGCTGACGGAACTGGATAAGACAAAAACTGAATTCATATCCGTCGCGGCGCATCAGCTCCGCACTCCCCTGTCAGCCATAAAATGGACGATGTCCCTTCTTCTGGATGAGAATTCCTCAAATCTCACTCCCGAG
This sequence comes from bacterium, assembly GCA_030698965.1. GTDB lineage: Bacteria > Patescibacteriota > Minisyncoccia > Phycocordibacterales > PALSA-1337 > CAIOGI01. The sequence goes on along the minus strand of JAUYLM010000061.1, from coordinate 6,454 downwards.
CAGAGAAGCCTTCTTATGAAAGGGTACGAAAGCAATGAAAGAATAATCAGGCTAATAAACGAGATGCTGGTTGTTACAAGAATAGAATCCGGCAAGATGTCATATAACTTTTCTTTCATTCACATTGAGGACCTTATAGAAAACTGCATGGAAGAGTTCGTCGGTCAGGCAAAAAATAGAAATATAAAATTGGACTTCATAGAACCGCCTTCCAAGCTTCCGTACATCAACATCGATCCGGACAAGATAAGGACAGTTCTCCAGAACCTGATCGAAAATGCCATCTTCTATACTAGAGATAACGGCTTTATTACAGTCTCTGCGTCTGCGGAAGGCGATCACATAAGAGTCTCTGTCAAGGATAATGGCATAGGGATACCGGAAAAACAGAAAGTCGGAATTTTCAATAAGTTTTTCCGGGCAGAGAACGCGCTGAAGGTCAGAACTGACGGCTCAGGTCTTGGACTCTTCGTGGCAAAGAGCATCATAGAAAAGCATAATGGAGAAATATGGTTCGACAGCAAGGAAGGAGAAGGGACTACGTTCTACTTTACTGTTTCCTGCTCGGACAAGGTATAATAATATTCATATATGAACGAAATAAACAAAACAAAAAAGATATTAATAGTTGAAGACGAACAGATTCTCGGAGAAATTATTCGAGACAAGTTGTCTTCCGAGGGCTACCAGATTTTCCTGGCGCGCGATGGTGAAGAAGGCATCGCGAAGATGAAAGAGCTGAAGCCTGACCTTGTATTTCTGGATATCATCATGCCAAAAAAGAATGGCTTAGAAGTACTCGAGGACGCACAAAAGGATGATACGCTGAAAAATATACCTGTAGTCGTGATTTCCAATTCTGGACAGCGCAGCGAGATAGAAAGGGCGGTGGGACTGGGAGTAAGGGACTATATTATCAAGGCCCAGTTCAGCCCTGACGATATTCTGGAAAAAGTTAGGAAATATCTGAATCAGGAATACAAAGAAACAATTTCAAAGCCCGGAAAAATCGAACCATCTCTCAAAAATATAAAGATTCTACTTGCAGAGGACGATGAGTTTCTCTTGTCCCTTCTGGCGCAAAGGATTGAAAAGGAAGGTTATAGAATACTGAGCGCTACGAACGGAAAGCAGGTCCTTAAGATTTTCGAAGAAAACACTCCGGATCTGGTACTCCTGGATATCGTCATGCCTGAAATGAACGGGATCGAGGTCTTGAAGAATATAAGAAGCCAGGAAAAATACAAGGATACTATCATAATCATCTTCTCCAATTTAGGACAAGAACATGAAGTAGAAGAAGCAAAGAAAGCCGGTGCGGATGATTTTCTGGTCAAAGTCAATTTTACCATAAAGGAAGTCGTGGAAAAAATCTGCAATCTCTTGAAGCAGAAAGGAAAAATCTAGTTATTGCTTATCAATGGTGCACTACATACGTATTAATTGGAACCAACTTCTAGGGGAGCTTCGGGAATGGGAATCTTTGCGGTTAGACATGGGTAAATTGGCTGTTGCCTAAATTCTACCACACCCTGTCGCTCACTATATATTTAGAAAAAATCACTGACTCGAGATAGGGCGACTCTATTCATTTTCTCATCATCATAGTTATCTACGTGAGTAGCCATACAAAGAACGGCTATACTTGCTCCCTTCACAACAAACCACATGCGAGGATATTGATTCGGTCGAAGTCCAGCATTCGGGACCACAAGTTCAATCTTCCAAAGGGTCCATATATCATTTTGAGTAACTCGGTGCAATTTAGCCGGAGCTATGACTTGCTGAGGTTTTGTGGGATTAAATTGTGCATTGCACAACCTTTCAAAGATAGCGATGGCTTCACGTATAGTACGAAATCGCCCTTCAAATGCGGCGATTTCTTTCTGAATGCCGTCGTGGTAGAAAAACTCAATCATAGATCACTGAAGTCAGTACCTCTGTAAAATGCTAGCTCGTAAGGAATTTCCTTTTTTAATTCGGTACCGATATATGGCGCTTCGGCATGTGATAGCTCTTCCAACTGCTTTCCGTTGAGATGGCCGTACTTCACGGCAATTCTATCCAACATATCAATTTCACTTTTATCAAAAACTGAAACATCCGGTTTTTCGACACAACGATAGACTTCTGTAGGATTGTATCCTTCACATTCTTCGATTTGGTCAACTTTCATAACCTTACTTTTCATCATTGCTTCGGTCATGATATCAAGAGTCGTAGGAAACGGCCCCATAGGAAGTGCACGATAAATATCACCAGTAATTGATTTCTGGTTTTTTTCATAAAAGTCAAAGTCAGCAAAATAAAGTAATTTCGCCAATTTCTTCTTGCCCCGTACTTCACCGTCCAGCTTTTCACAGAGATAAAGTACAGCGTTCTCATACTTTTTCTGATTAATAGTCATGTTCATAAGGACTTAGATATCTACAGTATATCATATACTTATACACGTCAAAGATTGGGAATATTTACAAAAATTTAACCCCACACATTCATAGGTGTAATTGGTGCCCTCGGTAGGAATCGAACCTACATCAAAACCTTAGAAGAGTTCTGTTCTATCCATTGAACTACGAGGGCATGTTGCTTTGCGCACGCACTTTATATCGACGGATCACTCACACCGGCATATCCCGCTTTTGCCTTTTCACTCGCCTGCTCTTTCGCGGAAAAGCGCTCTAAAATCACGGAAAGCTTCTTTTGATCAAGTATTCTTGAGGAATTCGCGGTATTCCCGACCCTTCCGTCAATATCTCCTTGATTGACAGCATTGTAAAGATATATTCCCGCTATTGCAAGCGCCACAGCCAGGAATGTGCTGGAAAATATTATTATTATCCAATCGACATGCGGGCTGCGCCCTATTTCTTTTGTTATTTTCATATCAATTATTAATTATGGGGGTCTTTACATCCACGGACATTTTCCACGACCAGGTTTTTCCCGGGTCCGCGCCCGCCTCCTGAACCTTCACCAAACGCAGGTTATTCAAGGTAATGCTGTAAGAAATATTCTCCAGAAGAGCAAGAGATTCCATTGTGCTTGTCCAATTCCCCTGCGTTTCAATATGAACACCGAGGCTTCCATCGCTCATATCTATCGCCGAGATATCCAGAATGACTGATGTGGTTGTCCCGATTGCTTCAACAGCTTCGATAAAATTTATTATACTATCCTGTGTGGGGATATAAGATGCCAGGAGAGATCGTTCTTCTTCTGATTTCCGATATATGCTCGCGACCAGCTCGGCTTGCTGTTTTTTTTCATATAAATCAGCCTGCTTAGAAGAAACCTGGGATGACTCCTTCCCGTGATAGACAATAGTGTAATAGAGGGCCGAATAGCCGGCAATAGCAGAGGCAATTGTCAGGATGGAGACGAAAAGAAGAATGTAATGGCGGTGATTGGTATGCATTTTATTTTGGCATTATCTGAGCCGGCGAGGCTGCAGTTACACGCAATGAGAATTTTATGTCTTTGCTTTTTGCCAGATCAGAAACCGGCAGATCGATATTTCTGAAAGTCTTTTCCACTTCAAGACTCTTCTTGAAATCAATCAGTGATTCGCGCGAATCCGCTTTTCCAATGATCAAAACCTCGGCAGAAGTGCTAGTCCCGGCCGATCGGGATATTTCCATAGAATTGATGAATATCTGCTCGGACCTATATGAAAGAATATTCTGTATAAGTCCCGAGTAGTCTATGTTTCCATTTTCACTGGCGGAGATTTTTTGAATCATCTGCTGGCTTACCGCAAGTTCCTTTCGCATGTCCGCGGTGCTGACAACCTGCTTGTTGATCTGGACCTCCTCAGTCTTCGCGAATTCCCAAGTTTCCGGAGAATAGGCCGCCATATACGCGGGAAAAAGAGAGAGAATTCCGATAAAGATGGCCAGTGAAATAAAAAACAATGAAATTATGATAAGACGAATACGATACTCCCTCCTGAGAGACTTGATTTCATCTTCCGGTAAAAGAGTGTGGTGAATCATTGTGTTTAATTATTATCCGGCAAAGCCAGGCCGGCCGAGGCTGCATAATCAAGCGAATCATCATAGGGTATCAGGGGTATGTATTTTTCTGAGAAATCCGCGTTCTGCCAGACTCTTCCGATTTCGACCAAAACCTTTGATTCCGGAGTGCTGATAGACTCCGTGAATTCAATAAGGCTCCTGGATACAACCCCGTTCGTCATTGCTCCGTGTCCTGCCAGGGCAATTCTCCTGATAACAGTTCCTCTGCCGTGCTCCCCCCAGTATCCAAAAACCTGTTCTACATGCTTTCTCAATTCCGCGATATTGGTTTCTATATTACTCCCGTTATTGTATCGGCTTTTATGGCCCCAAGGTATCGTGGAAGTGAAGCAGACGACCCCGCCGCATATGACGTATATGCCAGTCTTGAAATTCATGATATAAATTATCATATAATTTTCTGCCGTCCCCCGCGGGACAAGGGACCTGGCAATAGCTTTCGCTTGTATTTCAAATGACACCACCGATACTCCGGACGACTTTATCATTTCAAGGTATGACACCACGACACTCTTAGGAGCGACCGAAACGCTTGCCATGGATGTTCCCGGTATCAAACTAAAAAAAAACACGGACTCTGCCGGAGATAGAGGTACATTCTCCTCCAGCTTGAATTCTATGTTCTGGCGAATCTCCTTTTCATCCGTACTGGGGACTTCAGTCTGAAAAAGATACATTTTTTCCTCAGGCAAGGAAGCTCTTACCGTATGTATCCCGAGCTTTCCGACCAATATGGAAATAGCCTCCTTGAGCGCAGGAACATTCTTTACATCTCCCCCTTCTATCGTCCCAGGAGAGAGGAATTTTGTGCCGTAGCGGTGGATAGAGAGACCTCTCGAAGATCTCGAGTATTCTACGCATCTGACCGCGTCATCACAAATATCCAATCCCGCGTACGGAACATCTAGAAATTTTGGAGGAGGGAATAATTTAAAAAACTTTTGAGAGGCCATTGCGCTCTTTATTATACTCTCTTTCTGCTTTTATATAAATGAACAAGGCCTGGAATAAGGGATGTGATTATTATGGCGATGATTATAGGCAGGAGGTATTTATCGACACCGGGAATGCTTCTTCCCAGAAAGTAGCCGAGCAGAGTAAGTCCGAAAGACCATATGAATCCTCCCAGGATGTTGTATGCCAGGAAAGTTCTGTAATGCATGTTCCCTATTCCAGCGATGATCGGGGCAAATGTCCTGATGATCGGCATGAATCTGGCAAGAATAATTGTCTTTTTTCCATGAATCTCGTAAAAGATCCGCGCCTTTTCCATATATCTTTTCTTAAAGAAAAAAGAATCTTCCTTTGAAAAAAGAGCCGGACCGGTCTTCTTTCCGAACCAGTACCCTACGCTATCGCCGAGTACTGCCGCTACAAATGTCCCAATCAGCAGAAGTGAAATCGGTAGTATGCCCTGGGATGCCAAAAATCCAGCGGTAAAAAGGAGAGAATCGCCCGGCAGAAAAAAGCCAAAAAAAAGGCCTGACTCAGCGAAGACGATCAGAATAACTCCCACGAGCCCGAAGGCTGTAATAATCTTCTGAGGGTCGAGTAGGTCTTGTAGTAACATTTTATTTGGCTATTGTTCCGGGAGGAATGGAAGCATTCGGCTCAAGCAAAGAAAATTCTCCTTCAGCTGTTGAGACAGCAAAAAGCATTCCGTTGCTTTCGTGGCCTTTTATGACGCGGGGTTCAAGATTCGTTACAAACATGCATGTCTTTCCCACTAACACTTGCGGATCCTGGAAATACATAGAGATACCGGAAACAATCTGACGCGGTGCGTCTTCCGCAAAATCAACGAACAGCTTGAGAAGCTTGTCAGTGTCAGGGATTTTTTCCGCTGAAAGAATTTTCCCGGCCTTAATTTCAACTTTTGAGAATTCTTCGAATGTGATCATTTTATTTATTTTTATTTGTATCCAGATATGACTGCAAAATAAGAGCGGCGGCAGAGGCATCGAGCATATCATTCTTTCCCTGGAATCGCTCGGCATTGGCGCTCGTCATGAACTCCGGCTCAAAGTGAACGGTAAACCCAGCCTCTTCCAGGTCTTTTTTCAAATTCATGCTTTCCGGAAGTATTGCATTGGCTTCTCCCTTATAATTCTTTGATTCTCCCATTACCATTTCTACTACTTTATTTTCTTTGGCTATATCCTCAATCTCTTTTACCAGGTTTTTTGAGGTATTTAGAACGATCAAGGGCATGGCAAATTCACCTGCTTCATCGGAAACAGCGATGCCTACCCTTTTTGAACCGTAGTCAATTCCCATGTGTCTCATGAACAAAGTGTACTCTATGTTGAAAATGTAAGCAAAATGTGAGAACATCCTTTATGGTATAATTGTAATGCTTCAGAGACATATACAAGAAAACCAAATACACAGTGTAACATCTGCAATAAGCAGATATA
>JAUYLM010000055.1 GCA_030698965.1 bacterium | reverse complement strand
GAAAAAGAAATCTTCACAGGTAATGAGACCGAGCACGAGACAGGAATAAACTGGCTCAAATCTTTTCTCAAGCAATGGCCAAGCCTGTACTATGGCATCTGGCATGCTTTTTGCCCTGTGCTTATGCTCCGCCACGGTCCGCGCATGATCAAAGACTTTATCCCTCCGGAAGTCCCCATCATCGATCTAGGCTCCGGTCCGGAACGTCTGGGAGACAGATTTATAAACCTAGACACATATCCGTTTCCAGAAGTCGATATCGTAGCTGATGCGGAGAAGTTGCCTTTCAAGGACAATTCCATAGAAGCTCTTGTGAGCGAGTCTATGCTAGAGCATGTCCCTCACCCGGGAAAGGTGGCGCAGGAGATCGCGAGAGTCTTGAAGCCTGGCGGGATAATATATGTCAGTGCACCATTCATCCATCCATACCATGCTTCTCCATATGATTTTAATCGTTGGACTCTCTCCGGACTGAAAGAACTTTTCCCTGATTTGGAGATCTTAAAAAGCGGAGTGAGATCAGGTCCTTGGAGCGCTTTTCTCATGTTCTTGGCGTATTACCTTGGAGTAGTTTTTTCATTTGGTTCCAGAAAAACTGCCCCTTTTCTGGCCCATATCTTTATGCTTGTGCTCGGACCTCTGAAATATTTCGATCTGCTGTTCATTGATTTGCCCGGGGCCGAAGCAGTTGCCGCGCATTTATATATAGTTGCTCGCAAAAAGTAAATTATGAAAAAACTTTCCATTATAATCCCTGCATACAATGAAGAAAAGACTATTGATAAAATAGTCGAGCTTGTTAAAGACGCTGATATTGGCAGTCTCGAGAAAGAAATTATCGTCGTCGATAATAACTCAAAGGACTCTACTTTCATGGTGGCTAGCAAGATCCATGGTGTAAAAGTCATTAAGGAGCTGTCAGCTGGGAAGGGTGCTGCGGTAAAAAGAGGCTTCAGGGAAGCGACTGGAGATATTTTCCTAGTTCAGGACGCGGATTTGGAATATGATCCCAGAGACTATAAAGCAGTCTTACAGCCAATTCTTGATGGCAGATGCGAGCTAACTCTTGGCATCCGCATGCAAGGCAGGCGCAAGGACGACCATCATGCCCCTCTCTATTTTTTAGGCTTGCTTGGAAATTATGCCATAACATGGACTACCAATATCCTATACTTGAACAATGCCGGTGAATACGAGGGATGCTATAAAGCTATCACGAAGAAACTGGCCGACTCTATCGAAGTGAAAACTAACAACTTTGATTTTGATAATGAGCTTGTATGCAAGGTTTTGAAAAAAGGCTACAGGACTATTGATGTGCCGATCCATTATTATCCACGAAACTATTCTGAAGGAAAAAAGATAAATTGGAAGCACGGCTTTCTCATTCTATGGACTATAATCAAATATAGGTTTATAAAATAGCAGACCCATCGCATTTGCGACGGGTCTGATTGTGAACATTATGCAGTTGTACGCAGAATGTTTGTCGGAAAGCCTTGTCCCATTGAATGTTCGTAGCGCATTGCCGCTACTCCTTTGTTGAAGGGGATGCCGAGAATGCGCCGAACATCGCTTTCCAGCCGATTGCGCTCGATGACGATGTCTTCGGACGCCAAAGCATCAGTATAGACGAAAGCCCTGTATCCACCATCCGGGTCGCCCTTGTAGTATTCCGCTACTTTAGAGAAATCAATCTCTTGCTGGTACAGACGAGCCTGTGTAGGCTGATAGGTGTATATCCACACGCCTTCTGTATTGGGGTGGGGAATAGCATGATCATAGTAGGGAGTCCCGGGGTAAGCTGTGATAACAGCCACATCGAAGTCATCAGGTTTGACCTCAAGAAGCCACTGCCTAGAGGCTTCGATTGTTTCTCGTGTCTCTCCAGGGTGACCCATGGACATCAAGGCTTTGACTTTTAGTCCGTGCCTCCTGGCGATCTCCATGCATCGGGTGTTTTCAGCCCTGGTGGCTTTTTTATTGATAGCAGTCAGGATCTCTTCAGATCCCGACTCGAAACCGACAAGAATCCAGCGGAAGCCGGCGCTGTGCATAGCTTCTGCTTGTGCGTCAGTGAGAAGTTGGGACTTGATAAATCCGCGTAGCCTCCATTCAACGCCCAGATCTCTCTGTGCCCTGGTAATCATCTGCATGAGCTCAATCATTTTCGTATTTACATTGAGCTCATCGTCGTACATCATGAAACCATTGAAGCCGTAAGTTTGGTGTAGGTGTACCATTTCGGCCACGATATCTTCCGATGTCCGCATGCGGATCCTCCGGAATGTCGGCGATTCCCGTCCTCCGCAGAATCCGCAGCCGAAGGGGCAGCCGAGCTGGGCGATGAGGGATATAGCAGACACACCATCAATGGTGTAGTGGTAGCTCGAGACATCTACAAGATGCCGCGCCGGCCAGGGGGAATCGGTCAGTTGTTGATCTGTTAAGAACAGATTCGAACCAACCTTATCCGCGTCTACGATCTTCGAAGATTTCTTTTCCAGAGCTGCGAAGATCGCCTGCTCTCCGTCTCCAGCCACGATAACATCGAAAAGATTCTCTAGCTGTGCCATGGCTCTGACCGCTCTCCCATTCTTGCCGAGAAGAATTTCTTTCCTGTATGCCGTATTGACCAGCGTGGCATGGGGTCCTCCCAGAATGATTTTTACATCTTTTCTGACATTACGTATCGCCTGGGTGATCTTTACCGTTGCCGGCAGCTGTGGTGTTGTCGCTGTAAGCCCAAAATGGCAGATGTCGGTCTTCTGGATTACATAGTCTCTGGCAATATCTTCGAAGTTCTTGAATCCTGAGAGATCCAAGACATCTACGGAGATTCCAGCTTGTTCTAACGATGCCGCTACCTTGAGGATGCCGAGAGTCATAAAAACCCTCTCATCCATCAGAAAGCTTGACGGCGGGATGATGAGGCAAATTTTCATTTTCTCTCTCTTTCCTTATGGGTTAAAGTTGGTGGTTGTGAGCGTAGGAAAATCAATGAACGATTTCCTCGTACAATGTATAAGTAAAAGGGAACTTATGCAAACTTGACAATATGTGATATTATTTTTATATGAAATACATATTGACTCCAGAAGGAAGGGAATACTCGCCTGCATTCAAGAAGAATGTTCGAAGATATATCAAATATTACAATCTTTTTATAAAGACATTATTTCTTTGGAGATTTAATGGGAAGCATGAAATATCCTCTTTAAATGAATTGAATGAAATACGACGTCACGCCCTAATAGATACAGACATCAGCGATCATCTGGAAACTCTTTTCAATGAATCAATGGCCGTAAAGCCAAAGCTCATTGTGGAACTGGGAGTCAGGACAGGACAAAGCACATTTGTTTTTGAGAGAGTGGCAAAGCTACACAATGCTTTTCTTTTGAGTGTTGACATCGCACCTCAACAAAATAAGACAGCTTGGCCCAGATCGACTTTCATCCAAAAAGATGATGTTCTGGTCGCAGATGAATTCAAGGATTTTTGTTTAAAAAACAATCTTGAACCTAAGATTGACGTTCTGTTCATAGATACCAGCCATGAGTATAATCACACAAAGAAAGAGATAGAAAAATGGATGCCATTTCTGTCGCCTCAAGGCGTTGCTTTCTTTCATGACGCGAATGTAAAACTATTATATAAGAGAAGGAATGGGACTATCGGCAAAGCATATAATGACGACAGGGACGTGATGCGCGCTATCGAAGAATATGTAGGCACGCATTTAAATGAGGAAAAAGATTTTAAGAAGATTCAAGGGAAATGGCTTATAGAGCATCATGCTGTCTGCAACGGCATGACAATGCTGAAATTCAGTAATTGACCATTTTCCCGTATTTATTTTCAAAGAATTTCTTTTTGTCGGCGTAATATGTCCAGTCTATAGGATTCTTGGTCATGATAATATGCGGGATATTGCCGTACCATGAGGCGAAAGCGCCGAAGCTCGAGTCGGAGCCGATGATCATGTCCGTGCTTGAAAGCAAAAAAAGATCGGTCACAGAATTTTCCTTTGATATATAAGCATTTAAATTGCGGAAAATTCCTGACTCTATTGGACCATCCGAAGTCATAAGGAAGAGGATGCGATTCTTGTCAATGGAATTTTTTTGAATAAACTCATCGATGATTTCTTTCACACGCGTTTGGCTAATGAAATAATCCCCTCCTTTGAAAGTTCGATAATCACTTTGGCGCAGATGGATCCCAATGATTTTTTCATACTCTTTTCGTAGTGGCTGGATGATGTCTTCCACTCTTTTCTCTGTATCTTTACTGGGGGCAAAAGCGGAAATAATATTTTTCCTGTATTTTGCCAATCCGACAGGGTTTCTGAAAAGCCAGCCGGAGAAATATCCGATTTTCACATTATCCAAAAAATCCAAGGAGGAAGTTGGAGGAATATACACAACTTGATTCATCTCGTTTTCCGAAGATATCCAGCTATTCTTGGAAAATGGTTTCATTATCCGCACCAAAATTAAATAGATATTCCTCCAAAAACGATTCTTCAGGCTGCCGCGCCTTGCTGTGGAGTCTCGGAACCAAGATGAAAAAAAGCGCGTTAAGGGAGACTCATTCTTTAGAAAATTGAAATGCGAATGGTATTCAAAAAAAGAGGGGTTTTGGACCTCGGCGCTTATTTCTAGTCCATAGGCATAAATGCTGATATAGTTCCAAAGCTGATTGGCCAGTTCTCCTCCGCCGTGCTTGAGTATGATTATTTTTTTCATGAGTTTTTAAAATGGTAAAGTCCCGTGCCAAAGCCCTTCGCCGGATCATAGGAGGGATACATGTTTTTTCCGTATATATATTTTTCTTCAGATAACTTCAGTGTTTTGAATAGCTCGAGGATATAATCGCGGGTAAATGACCGATGGGCATTGAAGTACACCTTGTTTTCGGCATCTACCGGAACGGATATATATAGGCATCCTCCTTTCCTTAAAACTCTCGCGAGCTCTTTCGCGGCTTTCTCTGTGCCGAAGGGATCAAGCCGATCTCCATATCTGCCGAGTCCGATGTGTTCAATGACGCAGATGGAGCTCAATGAAGAAATCGAGCCCTCTTTGAAAGGAAGTTCTGTTATGTCTCCTTTGACAAAGGAAAGTCCGGGTAGGGAAAGAGCAAGGGGACGTATGTCGATCATTGTAGTTGGAACGAATTGTGAAATGATGCCGACCATGAGGGCCTGAGAACCTACATCGTAATGCTCTGACGGTTTTTCCTCAAAAATCTTTTTTGCGCACCAGGTTCCTTGAAGGAAATAGACAGGATCCAGCTTATGGCTTTCTACCCTATCATAAATACGTGGAAAAAGGTCTGCGGTGGAAACTTTATAAGCAGTATTCGGAGGATATTTTCTAAATAAATCGTAGTCTCTAAAAAATCTGAAAATGCATAAAAGCCGGGTAGACAATCCGTATTCGGACTTGAATGCCCTAGCGAAGACCACTGCGTATTTGATGAACGGGATATTTTTTAGCTTCTCACGCATATTTTTATCTTATCAGATACTCATGAAAAGGATAGTCAAGATCATTTTCCTGTTCAACTCTCCAGAGATAGAGGGGAAGTTTGAAGGAAATACTCTGACCAAACGTTTCGGATACCTGGAAGTTGAAGTCCCGGTCTGCTCCGCGTCCGGTAAAGGAAGGCCAGACACGCTCGTCCACCGGTCGGAATCCGACTTTTTCTATAACTTCTCTTTTAAAAAGCGGGCTATTGCCTGAACCAGGATATGAATCAAGGGATCCAAAGAAGAGCTTATTGATTATGCGAGCTCTCTTTGCCTCAAAGGGGATGTATTTTCTGAACGGGCCTAATATCCTCATGAGTGAGCCCTTCGATTCGCGTCCGAGCTTCTTAATCTGATCGCTGGTAATTACAAGATTGCTCTCTTTCTCGAGCGCTTTTTCAAAATCAAACCCGCTGCCTATTTTTTCCAAGGATAATTTCTGCCACTGGACACAGACATGATTGCTATTGAAGCGAATAGCGAGAATATATTCTGCTTCAATTCTATTGCGAAGGGAGGCATCATCGGCATCCTGGAAAGTTATCCACTCGCCCTTGGATTTTTCTAACCCATAATTCCTGGCCATATAGCCCGCGTTGACATTACGTCCCCGCCTGTTGACTCGATAAGGATCGTCATAAGGCAATTTGTGGAATGACACATTCGGATAACCCCGGGAGTATTTTTCAGCGACTTCCGCGGTCCTATCCGTGCTGTTGTCATCCACTATAATGATCTCAAGATTTCTATAGGTTTGGACAAGCATCGAATCAATAGACGAAGATATTGTGGTTTCGTTATTGTGTGCAGGTATAATGACGGAGATAAGAGGCTGATTCATAGGTTTTCTTTTTTGATAACGCCATCAATAAATGCCGCATATCTTTCTTTAAAAATTTCCATGGTGTGATTTTCACGGGCATATTTCCAAGCTGCTGTTGATCGGGATCTAAGTTCGTCAATAGGCAATTTACTCACTCTGATAACGCTATCGGTTATTTCTTGAACTGAAAAATCCTTAAGATACAAGCCGAAGGGGGATACATCCACTCCTGACTGATGCGTTATGATGGGGATGAGTCCAGCATGGAGAGCTGTCACGACGCTTCCTGATTGGCCTTCAGAACAAGATGGATAAATTAAACCCACTGCATTATCTACTATATTTTTAAATTGCTCACTCCTAACGTTGATACGTCCGACAAAGCGAATATTTGGAGTATGGCATAGTTCCTTTTTATAGAAATTGAAAAAATCTTTTTCCGCCTCGACCGGCCCGCATACCGTAAGGCGGAAGTCAGAGAGATTAGAAAAAACTTCGAGTACTAGGTCCAGTCCCTTATGGATCGCCCCGCCTCCTCCTATCCATACGAAATTCTTTCTAACTTCGGCGAAGTTCTTATCTTCCGGTGATGGAAATGACGCTGTGGACAGAAGGGGGATCATTTCTATATTTTTTCCGGCATAGTCATAAGTGCCTTTCGCGAAGCGGCTTCCGAGAGACGTGGCGTAATCAGCATATTCAATATTGCTCGATGGAAGCATCTGTCGACGAGGCTGGAGTGTCGCGCCACGCCTCTTTCTGAATTCACCTAGGCGGAATGTCTCAGCTATATTTTGGTACTTCCAATGAGCGCCTGTAATATAATGGATTTTTACGCAATCCGGCAAGATAGCACTTAGTCTCTCTAGATTCTGGTGAGTGTCTATGATCATGACATATTTTGTTTTGGGCGTGAACGAAAAATTGTTCCAATCTATCACATCTACGGCATATCCACGATCCAAAAGCAGACTTGCGATTTCCATGCATTCGAAAGGCGTGGTGTGTGGGGTTTTTAGAAATTCTTTTTTCGAAATACAAAAAGGGTGAGTAACGAAGGAAAGCAGTACGGTGCCACGAGACGACTTAGATCTGGAGCGAAGGGAAATGATACCAAATATCTTCCTGGTTAGTCTGCGATAGAAGACAAGAAGCGGGTTAAAAAAATGATCTGGAAAGGACATGGCTATTTTTTGTTCCAAAGGAATTCTGGCAATTTCTCCCCATTTTTTATTTCAAGCCATTTTTCTGCAACTTCTGCCAGATTTAGCCACCGGGATTCAAAAACTTCCTTCGAAAGTCTGGTCTTTCCAATTATAAAGCTTCTAAATCCCGCCATAAGAGTTCTGAACTTTTGCTTGAGAATCAGTTTTTTTTTATTTCCAAAATAGAACTGGTCAAGGCGCTTGATTTCAACTTTTATCTTATCCTTAAATACAAAACTCACGCTCTGCGGGTTACTTATGTTGACAAATGAATAGCCTGTGTACCAGGCGATTTTTGCTTTGCCGGCTGTCGTCCGTAAAGAAAATTCCGCGTCAGCCGCGCGAAAAGAGAGGTCCCAGAGCCCAAGGAGTGGCAAGGAAGATCGACGGAGCATGACGCCTAGTCCACAGAAGCTGAAGGGCGTTTTATTTTTTGTCCACTCTTCATATTTTTGACGATAGTCCAGCGTTCTTATCAGTTGAAGGGGGTGTTCGTCGAGGGAAGAAGAGGTTTTGTGGAAAGATCCTCCATCGGTGCTTATAATGTCTATGTCCGGATGCTCCAGGAGAAATCCTTTGGACGCTTGAATAGCAGGGTAATAAAAGGCATCATCATCTGTAATGATAGTTATAAGGTTTCCTTTGGCAATGAGAAATAGCTTGTTCAGGGCATGCGATTCGCCGAAATCAGGTTCTGAAGTAAAATAATCAATTTCCCCGGCCTCGAACGCCTTTTTAAGAAACTCCCGGCTACCGTCTGTGCTAGCGCCATCTGCCACCAGTATTTCTTCATCTACTCCTCTGTTTTGGGTGAGCTTGTCCAGCCTGCTTTTTAGAAAAGGAAGCTTGTTTTTTGTTGTCACGAGATAGGTAAGCTGAATGGTATTCATAGTCATGATTGTAGCACAATCTCTTTTTATAAAAAATTATCCTAGAACCCACTACTGGATTCCAGGATAATCTGTAAATTACATTTAAACCGCTAGATTCTCGTTTCTCGCAAAATTTGCACGAAGCGGAGCATCTTGTCTTTCGGACGTTTTTTCACAGCCCTGATCGGAGTACCCATGTATACCGTCCATGGTTCCGTGACGAAATCTTGGGGGACAAAAGAACATGCCCCGATGACAGTCCCTTCACTCAAAGTCACCCCCTGAGAGATGACGACATTTGCGCCCACATTGGCGCAGAGTTCGAAGATAACGGGTCTCACCGTTACTGTATCTCTCATCTCCTCTGGTACGCCAGGGGCGTTTATAAGGCCGTCGCCCATGTACCCGTCAGAACCACATATAATGCGTCCGCCAAGGGCTATATTGGTATGGTCGCCCATAGTCAATTTCCCCTTGCTGGAGCCGATTACTATCACTCCAGGGCCGATATGGATGTAATTACCCAATTCAGCTTCTGTTGTGATGTGGAATTGCCCGTCGATTCGGATGTGGTTACCAATAGAGATCGCCTTTGTATCCCTAATGAAGGCGTCCGGACTGATAGTGATGTCAAATCCGGCCCGTCGAAAAAGACTAGTATCGTAGGTTTTCATACATCTTTTAAAATTAAAGCATACTATGCCTAATAAGTCAAAAAAGAAATTTCGGTCTTTCCTCCACACTTTTTTCCTCAAGCCATTTTTCAGAAAGTTCAACCATTTTAAGCCATTCCATAGGGAAATCAGATGAAGCATGGCCACTCAGTCGAGAGTAAATCTTGAGTAAAAATCTTTTAAATTGCTTCAATTTCTTAATCGGATACGTAGGAGGATTCTCATTCAAATAGAATTTTCGAAGGCGCGCTATTTCATTTGCAACTCTGTTTCTCCTGACCCAGGTTACGCCATCCTGGTTTTTGATATACACGTATGCTGAACCAGTGTACCAGGCGATGCTCGCTTTGCCGGCGGTAACGCGGAATGTAAATTCCGTGTCTGCCATGGTAAATGAGTGGTTCCAGAACCCCAAGACTGGCAGAGAGGATCGGCGGAGCATGAGCCCAAGGACAGAAGAATCAAAAGGAGTGCGATCTTTCTGCCATCGCATGTATCCATCTTTGTAGCCCGCTACCTGGCAGACGTATAGTTCAGAGGGAGACCTGTGCTTGATTGACCCACCCTCCATTCCTAAAATATCTATTTCTGGATGGTCCAGCATAAATTTTTTGCAAGCTTCAATGGCAGGGAAGTAGTACGCATCGTCATCGTTTATGATTTTTATGAGAGTTCCCTTGGCCGCAAGGAATAGCTTATTTAGAGCGTGGGATTCTCCGAAGTCTGCCTCAGAAATAAAAAAATCTATTTTACCGTCGGCTTTCAGTCCCGCCAGATATTCTTTCGTGCCGTCCGAGCTGTTTCCATCTGCTACTAGGATTTCTTCACCAGGCTTCTTTTGAGCTATCACTTTTTCAAGTCCGGCACGCAGGTAGGGCAGTTTGTTCTTGGTGGCGGTTATATAAGAAAGCTTAATGGGGCTCTCATTCGTCATGATTGACTTATAATATCACATTCGCTAAAATTGATTCAATGAAAAAAAATACAATAGGAAGAGTGTTGGCATGCCAAGTATGCGGATCAGGAGGATTGACGCCGATTCTTTCCCTAGGCCACCAGCCTATTGTACAGGAATATTTAAAAGAAGAGGGGCTTCATGAGCCGGAAGTGACTTATCCTCTGAACGCAGTTCTCTGCAGGAAATGCGGGCTTCTCCAGCTTGACTATATACCTGATCCAAAAGTCGTCTTTCCTCCTCATTACCCTTACCGAACCGGTCTTACCAACATGCTTATACGGAATTTCCGGGAGCTTGCCGATATATTGGAGAGGGATTATCCATGGAAAAAAGGCGACCTGATAGTGGATGTCGGATCAAATGATGGGACTCTTCTAAGTGGCTTCAAAGACAAGGGTATGAAAGTCCTGGGTGTTGAGCCGACTGGAGCCGCGAAGGTGGCGAATAAAAACGGAATAAAAACAATTCAAGATTTTTTCAATAATAAGGTCGTAAATTATATTAAAAAGAAATACGGATTGGCTAAAGTTATCACTGCTGCCAATGTGTTCGCGCATATAAATGACGCGCCAGCTCTAGCAAAAAATATTTCAAATCTGCTTGATAAAAACGGGGTTTTCATCTCTGAGTCGCAGTATCTCATGGATATCGTAGAAAAACTAGAATTCGATACTATCTATCACGAGCATTTGAGATTCTATTCTCTCAAGCCCATCAAGGGGCTTCTTGAAGACGCTGGAATGTCAATGATAGACGCGGAGAGAATAAGCGCAGCTGGGGGGTCTATACGCGTATATGCAAAGAAAGGAAAGTGGCCCGTCAGCTCAAGGGCAAAGGATTTGATGAGGAAAGAGGAAGAGGCCGGCTTGACTGATGAAAAGACCCTGCTGGATTTCGCCGCAAAAGCTTATGAAGCAAAAAATGACCTACTCGCCCTCCTTTTGAAATTGAAAAAAGGAGGCGCGAGAATAGCCGCTCTGACCAGCCCCGCTAGATCTAATCCTCTCCTCAATTTTACAAAGATAAATGATACTATACTTGACTACGCTGGGGAAAAGAAGGGATCCCCAAAAATAGGACTGTACACGCCGGGGACCCATATACGAGTAGTGGATGAATCGAGAATATTCGAAGATCAGCCCGATTACGTTCTGGTGCTCTCATGGCATATAGGCCAGGAGCTAATAAAAAAAGTGCGGGAAGCGGGGTATAAGGGCAAGTTCATACTGCCTCTGCCGGTTCCTCGTATTGTTAATTTAAAATAATAAAAGATGGACTACAAAAAAATCCCTTGGTGGGAGCCTCGCATCGGGAGTAAACAGGAGCGTGACAATATTGAGAAAGTTTTTGCTGATAATTACGCCAATGAAGGAAAATTGACTACCCAGTTTGAAGATGTGGTGGCCAAAGCTCTGGGAGTCAAGCATGCAATCGCTACCACTAGCGGAACCAACGCCATTTTTTTAGCCTTAAAGGCTTTTGGAATAGGTCACGGCGACGAAGTCATAGTACCGGATGCGACATTTATTGCTACAGCGAATGCTGTCACGCTGGCGGGAGCAAACCCAGTTCTTGTCGACATAGATCCAGCAACTCTCAATATAAGTACCGATGCTTTTAAGAAAGCGATAACTGGAAAGACCAAAGCTGTAGTTCCTGTCCACGTGACGGGAAGGGGGGCAGATATGGAAAATATCCTGGGTATTGCCATGGGACATGGTTTGGTCGTGGTGGAAGACGCGGCAGAAGCTTTCTTTTCCAAGTATAAGGGAAAATATTTAGGTACATGGTCTGACGCAGGGTGCTTCTCCTTCTCTGCGGCCAAGACGATTACAACCGGCCAGGGTGGTATGATAGTTACTGATAATACAAATTTTTATGAAAAACTTAAACCACTGAAGGATCAAGGAAGACCAATAAGAGGGACAGGGGGAGATGATGCGCATAATACGATCGGCTTTAATTTTAAATACACAGATCTTCAGGCGGCGATTGGTCTTGGGCAGTTAGATTTGGTGGGAGAGAGGACCGCTCGCATGAAAAGAACTTATTCCATGTATAAGGAGGCTCTTAGTGATATTCCTGGATTCAAGATATTTGATATTGACATTGCGCAAGGCGGAGTTCCACAATGGGTGGATGCCCTCGTTGACCGGCGTGATGAACTGGATAAATTTCTGAAAGAATTTAACATTGATTGCCGTAGATACTGGAATCCGATTCACCAACAGAAAGCTTATCCTTTACCCGATGATAATTTTCCAAACAGCACGAAATACTTGCCAAAGGCATTGTGGCTTCCTTCAGCTTTTTTCCTCACTGATGAAGATATCAATACTGTCATAGGACACATAAGGGATTTTTATCTATAAGCCTAGCTTCAATATCAGAGTTGCGGCTCCTCCGGGTACAAATCTCTCTTTTGATTCCAAGCTCAACATTCTGGTGGCTTCTTCTGGTGTAAAGGCATG
Source organism: bacterium (assembly GCA_030698965.1). GTDB lineage: Bacteria > Patescibacteriota > Minisyncoccia > Phycocordibacterales > PALSA-1337 > CAIOGI01. Next base: position 12,970 of record JAUYLM010000055.1, on the reverse strand, counting down.
TATAGTTCCTTCCCAGCTATCTTTAGCATCTTTCGCTCGTTCCAATACCTCTTTCGCCGTCAAGCTAACTTGCGCGCTCATGCAGACTTCAAAGGATGCGCTGTTCGGTATTAGGTACTTGCACAAGCCTAACTGGTTAACCTTTATGATATGCGAAGGGTATATTTGTAGTTCCTCCTCCATTTCTTGGAAGAATTGAGGAAAGACTGTCCTGCTGGATTTGGCAGTAGCGATATCCAGAGTCCCAGCTATCGAAGCATGCCACATGCCCTGATAATTATTTACCGCTTTTGATCGGCAAGAAAGCAATAAATGATTGTCGATGGTCCTAACTATTCCGCAGACGGAAAGATAATAAAAGCTTTCATTTGGTGGAAGTTTGGGGCGTATATGTGGTAGGGTCATGGTAATTTTTTGCCCCCATGATATGGGAAAACAGGCTATAGTATTTCTCTCCTCATCATAATCGAATACCCCGACTTTATTTGAAATCAGGTCATTTGCTGGAAACGGATTGTTTCCAGCATCTCTCCAGCTTTCAACAGCATGATCCAGTCCGGGGGTTACTGGCGGCGCTACAAACTCAAGCAAGTAAGGTTGGCTTGAAGCATTCAATAATCCAGCCTGATATTTTTTTGCTATCTCATGTTTGTCCCAGTCATTCATTTCTTTTGATACCATTTAACCGTCTCTGCCAATCCTTCCTTAAGTCTAGTTCCAGGCTCCCAGCCAGCATCTCTTTTTATCTTTGAAATATCAGGCACGCTGTTTCGGACTGCTTCTCTTGGTGAATTTTCCTCAATAATATTTTTAGGATGCCATTTCATCGCGTCAAAAATCATTCCCGTCACATCTTTTACGCTCGCCTGTCTGTCTCCTCCAATATTGTAGGTCTGCCCATCTGTTTTTGGAGATTCCATTACTCTGATAAGTGCGTCTACTGCATCTTCTACAAAGCAAAATGTTCGGGTGTCATCTGGACCGAGGATCGTAAATGGATCAGCTTTTTCCCCAGCCTGCTGTATAATCTTTGGAATCATCCCGTCAAATCCAGCCCTAGGGCCGTATATATTCACAGGACGCACAATCGACATTCTAAAGCTATATGCATTGGCATAGTGAATAAAGAGAAGTTCACCAATAAGCTTAGCTCCGGCGTATGACCATCTTGGGTCGTATGGATCGAGGATGACCGCCGGCACATTTTCTGGAATGGGATTAATTATATTTTCATAGGCAAGCGCTCCGCCAGTATAGACTTCATTAGAGGAGGTAAAAAGGATTTTTGCATTTGGCTTGCCGCTACCCAGTCTGAACCATTCAAGAGCATTGAGTGCCGCCAGAATACCAACACGGAGTACCTCGTGTGGAATTTCGTTGAAATTTTTAAATCCCTTTATGCTCACTAAATGGTAGACAAACTCGTAGCCTCCACCGAGTTTTTTCCAGGCAGAGCGGTCAGTAAGATCAGCTTTGATTATCTTGATGTTGGGTAGTGAGAGTAATGAGGCAAAATCCTTGTCTTCTGAATCTGGTAACGATTTGGATGCCAACACCACTTCGTTATTGCCTGACGATAAAAGCTTCACCGCAAGGTGGTATCCGAGAAACCCTGTTCCGCCTGTAATTAATATTTTTGCCATAATTAAACCTTGCGAGGATGTGCGAGATACCACTCAGTCATCTTCTGTAGACCCTCCTCAAGTTCTACCTTTGCTTCCCACCCTATATCTCTCTTAATTTTAGAAACATCAGGCAGGCGCCTTTTGACGCTTCCTGCAGGAGAATTCTTGATATCAAGCTCTTTGGGATGCCAATTGAGTATCTTGAACATTGTCTCTATGAGATCCTTAATGACAGTCTCTCTGTGTGTGCCAATATGGTATGTTCCGCCGTCGGTTTTTGAAGATTCCATAACAGCTTGTATCGCTTCGATCGCATCATCAATATAGCAGAATGAACGCGTATCATCAGCGCCGAAAATAGGGAAGGGCTCAACTTTCTTTTGCACTCTCTCAATTATTTCAGGTATCACATGTTGGTATCCTTCTCTCGGTCCGTAGAAATTGTGCGGACGGACTATGGACATTCTAAAATTGTAGGCTTTCGAATAATGGATGAAAAGAAGCTCGCCAACAAGCTTTTGTCCGGCATAAGACCAGCGTGCATTGTAAGGATCAGAAATAACTAAAGGAACATTTTCCGGAGTAGGGAGGGGGAGTTTTCCGAAGGCTTCTAGGGCACCGGCGTATGCTTCATTGGAAGATGTGTAAAGTATTTTCGCTTCCGGCTTATTATTTTTCGTCCGGAACCAGTCGAGCACATGAAGGGTAGTCTCTATGCCTATTCGCAGAACTTCATGAGGTATTTTATAAAATAATTCTGTGCCATTGATTCCGACAAGGTGGTAGACGTAGTCGTAGCCATCGCCTAGCTTATCCCATGATTCTTTGATCGTTAGATCGCCTTCGACGAGCTTAACATTGGGTTTTTCCAGGAGGGCAATAAGGTCTGCGTCTTTTTCGCTGCGGAAAAAGTTGTCGGCAAGTACGATTTCATGATTCTGGTTAGATAGGCGATTGGCCAGGTGATATCCGATAAAACCAGTACCGCCCGTAATTAAGACTCTAGACATTTTTAAAGTATATCTGAAATGGCTTTTAATGTAAATTTTTTGATTATTATCTCCAATATGTTAGTATTCCATTATTATGAATAATGGAAAGGAAACAATCGTAATAATTGGTTTTGGCTGGGTAGGACAGGCTAATGCCCTAGCTCTTTCTTATGCCGGTTACCCGGTCTATTATTTCGATATTCAAAAGCCTAATCTTAAATATGCTGACAAGTATGCAAAGCTTTACGATAAGGTAAAGCCTATATCGGATGTTCTGGAAAAGGATAGTCATGATACATGGTATATTGTGGCTGTGGGCGATAGGGTCAATCAGGAAGGAGAACAAGATATCTCCGCGATCCGTAAAGCCTTGGAATCCCTGAAGAAGGCGAAAGGCGGAGTAATCCTGCGTTCAACTATCATTCCTGGCCACCTAGCTACTCTGGATTTTGATTATTATATTCCGGAGTTCCTTCATGAGAAAAAAGCGGTGGAAGAAAGCCTTCTTCCACAATATTTCATCCTTGGAAAAAAGAATGGGAACGAAAAGAAATGGCCAAGTTTTTTCTATAATTGGGACCGTAATGCCACAAAAGTTTTTCACGGTACTCCGGAAGAAGCTTCATATATAAAGTACCTTTCAAATACATGGAATGCTATACGCATCGCTTTCGTGAACGAGTTCGGCAATGCCATCTCCCACCCAACAGACAAGGAAAAATTGGCGAAGAACGAGAGAGTGGTGGATTTTTTCTTCGAGAGAAAGGGCTATCTCCGCTATGGCAGATCCTACGGCGGACATTGCCTGCCAAAGGATACCCATGCCTTCCTGACTTGGCATAAGAAACAAGGGAAAGAAATGCCGCTTCTCGAGGGAATGCACAAGTCCAATCTTATCCATCAGGATATAGAGAAAAAACACTCTCATTTGCCGCAGTGGTTCTCGGAGTGGTCTAGACCCGTCATTTCGGGCAGGGTTGCCTTGCGGGCTCTGGGCTATTCGACATCACGCAATATTAAAAAGATTTTCAAAAAAACCTTTAGCAGGAAAAAGTAATGCTTATATGAATAAAGTCACAAAGAACACGAAGAAAAAAGCTCTCATTACGGGCATTACCGGTCAAGACGGATCATATCTCGCGGAATTTCTGCTGGGGAAGGGATATGAAGTTTATGGCATTCAGAGAAGGGCTAGCTTGCCCAATACAGACAGAGTGGACCACCTTTACGAAAATAATTCCAAACACCCAGACTTCTATATGATGTATGGAGATTTGTCTGATAGCTCCAACCTCTTCAGGATTATCAATAAAGTCAAGCCGGACGAAATATATAATCTGGGAGCTCAAAGCCATGTTGGCATAAGCTTCGACAAGCCGGAATATACGACCAATATAAATGCTCTAGGCACTCTGCGTCTTCTAGAGACAATACGCAATCTGGATTTCCCCATCAAATATTATCAGGCCAGCTCTTCTGAAATGTTTGGGAAGGTTTTGGAGACCCCTCAAAGCGAAAAAACCCCTTTCAATCCGCAATCTCCTTACGGCATCTCTAAAGTCTTCGCCTTCAATATGACTAAAGTCTACCGTACAGGCTACGGACTCTTTGCCGCCAACGGGATTCTTTTTAATCATGAATCTCCTCGGCGCGGACTTAACTTTGTTACGAGGAAAATCACGCTCGGCATAGCCAGGATCAAGCTTGGCCTCCAGGATATTTTGAGACTTGGAAATCTCGACGCAAAGAGGGATTGGGGATATTCTAAGGACTATGTAGAAGCTATCTGGAGAATTCTCCAGCATGATGTTCCTGAAGACTTCGTTATTGCCACAGGAGAAACCCATACCGTCAGGGAATTTGTCAACGAAGTGGCGAAAAATCTCGGCATGGATCTTGCATGGAAGGGCAGAGGCTTAAAAGAAAAAGCAGTCGATAAAAAAACTGGCAAAGTAGTCATAGAGATTGATCCGGCATACTTCCGTCCGAATGAGGTCGATCTCCTCCTTGGTGATTCAGGCAAGGCTAGAAAAATACTCAATTGGAAGCCGAAAGTCGCTTTCAGTGAGCTTGCGAAGATAATGGCGGAACACGATTTGGAACAGGCAAAGATCGAGCAGAAGATGGGCCAGACTGTCGTCAATCAGAAAAAATACTCCGTGAAATAATATTGAATTAATATGATCATCACCAAGCTGACAGGAAGGCTCGCGAACCAGATGTTCCAATACGCTATCGGCCGCGCCCTTTCGATCAGGAATAATGCAGAATTCAAGCTTGACCTATATTCTTTCAAAGAGCCGCCATATTGGCCCTACACTATCAATCGTTTCAATATTGTCATAAATCCGGTTACAGAGCAGGAAATTAGCAGATTTAAAAAATATCGATGGAAAAAGGGAAAATTCTGGTTCTGGTACAATCGCCTGATTGCCAGCCGCAAGAGATATGCGGACGAGAGGCAGTTCCATTTCGAGCCTTGGATTTATGCACTGAAAGACCCAGTATACTTGGATGGCTGCTGGCAGACTGAAAAATATTTCAAAGATGCTGAAGACATCATACGCAAGGATTTTACCTTGAGGAATCCTTTGAGCGAACAGTCAGGAAGATTTGAAAAGCAAATTTGCGATCCGCCGACTGGCGGAGAAGCCGTTTCCCTACATGTCCGCCGGGACGAAATGGTCTCCAATAAGCGCATCAATGACTGGCACGGCGTCTGTTCTGTGGAATATTATAATCAAGCCATCCAAGAAATAGCGAAACGAGTAAAAAATCCGCATTTCTTCCTCTTTTCTGACGATCCGATTTGGACGAAAGAAAACATCAAGCCTCCTTTCCCATCAATCTACATGCCCTACAATTCGGATCACCCAGAAGAGGATCTCTATCTTATGAGCAAGTGCCGCCATCACATCATTGCCAACAGCACTTTTTCCTGGTGGGGTGCCTGGCTGGATACTAATAAAGATAAGGTGGTCGTCGCTCCAAAGAAATGGTTCAATACTCCTAAAATGGATACTCGCGACATTGCCCCTGAATCATGGATAAGAATATAAAGAATATAATATGTGCGGAATAATCGCTATTGCGGGGAAAAAAGTTCAGAGCACAAAAGATGATGGCGTGGAAAAGATGCTCTCATGTCTTTCCCTGCGAGGGCCGGATGAAAAGGCATTCACTCGAACATCGGAGATAATCCTTGGACAAACTCGCCTCTCCATCGTTGATCTTGCTCTCGGTCATCAGCCAATGAAAGATAATACACATCCCTTGTCCATTGTCTTTAACGGCGAAATATACGGATATAAAGACTTGCGTATAGAGCTTGAAAAGCAAGGGCATGTATTTAGCACTAATTCCGATACGGAAGTCATTCTCAAGGCCTATGTGCAGTACGGGAAAAATTGCGTAGACCATATCGATGGAATGTTCGCTTTCGCACTGTGGGATGATGAGAGCAAAGAGCTTTTTATTGCTCGGGATAGATTTGGGAAAAAGCCGCTCTATTACCATATTGATGACTCAAGCATTCTTATTGCTTCAGAAATAAAAGCTATTCAGGCTCTGGGAGTAAAGACAGAGATTGACCGCGCGGCGATAGACAACTACCTTGCCCTTATGTACATCCCGCCGTGGAAGAGTGTGTATAAAAATATATATGTCCTTCCTCCTGCGCATCGAGGATTCTATAAGGACGGGATCGTCAAAATAGATCGATATTGGAAGCTCGAGGATAAGCCTGTGCCACCAGTCTCCTATGAAGAAGCAAAGTCCAAAGTTAAAAAGCTTTTAGATGAAGCGGTAAAAAAAAGGATGGTAGCGGATGTGGAGATTGGCTCTCTGCTTTCCGGAGGCGTGGATTCCACGCTAGTTACGGCATACGCTCAAAAATATACTGGAAAGCCTCTAAAGACCTTCTCGGTCGGTTACGAAGGATATATAAACGAGCTACCGTTCGCCCTTACAGCTTCGCGGAAGATTGGGACTGACCATCATACGCTCCAAGCATCCAGCGATCTCATTCTAGAGCTGGAAAAAGTCATGAGTTATTTTGATGAGCCTCATGCCGATACATCAAACTTTCCCCAGCATATGGTCTCGGAATTAGCCGGAAAGCATGTCAAAGTCGCTCTTTCAGGAGATGGAGCTGATGAACTCTTCATGGGATATGGGTGGTATTGGAAATATTGGAATACAAAAAAGATTTTAAGATTAAAGAATTTTCTTTTCTCAAATCCTTTCAAAGAACATATGAAATCTATACAGATATTTTCCGAAAAAGAGAGGAGTAAGCTCTGGAAAAATCCCGGCGCAGTGAACGGTGATATCATCGACAAGAACGTCAGGGAAATGAGGGGAAACGGCATTAAAAAGATAAATCTCTTCGATCTTACAACTTATCTACCAGGACAGCTTCTCTCCAAAGTTGATCGGACCAGCATGATGCATTCGCTTGAGATAAGGTCCCCATTCCTTGACTATAAGCTGGCGGAGTATGCCTATAATCTTCCGCTTGAGCATAAGACTGACAAGAAAGGCGGGAAGATAATTCTTAAGGATATTCTTGGGGAAATTATGCCTGAAGAATTTGTCCATAGGCGTAAGCAGGGTTTTGGCGCACCTGTGACAGCCTGGCTCCGTACAGAAAAGATGCGGGAATATGTCAGTGAAAAATTGGGAGAAGAAGCTTTATCGCGCAATTTTCTTAGTGGGGAAGCAATAGAGGAATTACTTAAATCTTTTTACGGTAAAGGCGATGATTCCTTATCACTTCGCATCTGGACACTTCTTTGCCTTGAACTCTGGTTCAGAAGTCGAGGATAACCGGCTTTGGAGCAGGCAAGATAAACTTGCCTTTATAACCTTTTTCACGAAGTTTTTTCATGAGGATAGGAGCAATTGTCCAGGAGAGAAGAAGGGCATATTCAGGCTGATCCTTGAAAAGTTGAGATTCTTCAACAACCTGTATATGCATGCCGGGCGTGAACTGACCAATCTTGCGCTCACTTGTTTCTACAAGGTAGCTTACAATCTGTGAATCTATCTTGCAATAATTGAGGAGAGTATTGCCTTTGGCAGGCGCGCCGATGCCTACGATCCGATGATCCACAGTCTTTATATCCATAAGAATTTTCTGCAGGCTCAACTTGGTTTTTTCTACCTTCTTTGCAAAATCAAGATAGGTTTTTTTGTCATAGAGGCCACTCTTCTTTTCTTCGGCAAGAATTTTTTGCACAGCAGGAGAGACCGGATGCTTTCCTTTGAATCCTGCATGGACACGGATGGATCCTCCATGTATCGGAACCCTCTCCGCGTCTATCACCTCCATTCCGAACATTTCAAAGAGAACGGTGAGAGGTTTTAGGGTGTAGTAGCGGAGATGTTCATGGTAGACAAAGTCATACTGAAGTCCTTCCACCATGTCGTGCGTATAGCCGGACTCGGAGACGAAGACTCCGTCGGGGGCTAGGAGGTATGTTATCCCCCTCATGAATGAATGGAGGTCATCAACATGGGCGAATACATTTGTGGCGGTTATGATTTTTGCCTCGCCATATTTTTTTACTGCTGCTTTGGCTGTCGTTTCATTGAAAAAATCAACAATAGTGGGCTGACCTTTTTGAAGTGCTAGTTTGGTTACGCCGGACGGGTCAATTCCAAGAATTTTTACTTTGTGGAGTGCATAATTTTCGAGAAGAGAACCATCATTCGAGCCAATATCGACTGCAAGGTCTTTTTCCGAGAGCTTATATTTGGAGACAAGCTTGTCGATAAAATCTTTAAAGTGTTCGCGGAGCACCTTGTTTGTTCCGCTATTGTATGCGTAGTCTTCGGCAAAAAGAATCTTCGGATCCACGGTGTATCCGAGCTGAATGAGCGAACAGTCCTCGCAGAGTAAAAGGTCAAGAGGGAAGGTAGCCTCGGGTTTCTGCAGCGCTTCGGCAGGTAGAAAAGCATCAGAAGGAGGCTGGTGTCCTAGAGAAAGAAATTTGAACAATTTGCTTTTTTTGCAGATGAAACAGTTCATGGATGTAAAATTATTTTTGTATCGCTACGCGACTTTCGGTAACGTCAAATCTTGAATCATTTTCGAAAGCCTTTTTGTTCACGAAGATTGAGTTTAAATGGTTGTTGTATACGACTATATAGCCGTGAGACTTCAGATACTCGACGATCTCCCGGTAATGATGATGGACGGTCTCCAGTATAATGGCCTTGGGAACATACTTATTCCAATCATTACTTCTGAGTATCTCAAGCTCCACACCTTCGGCATCGATCACCATGAAATCAATTGGAGACTTTATGAATTTATCAAAAATAGCCTTGAGTGTCGATACGCTCACTTTTCGGCTGCTCACCCTGCCTTTTCCCGAAGCAAACTGTGGAAGAAGGGAACTGGCTTGGGAATCGGCTAGTTCATAGAACATACGTTCTCCCACTTCGCCTGCAATGCATATATTTAGATTCACGTCGCCAGGCCGAACTTTTTGAAGGGATTCAAATTCTTTAATGCCTGGTTCGACACTGATTCCCCGCCATCCCCGGTTGTAGAATTTTTGGGTATACGAAACGGAAGTCACGGGATCATTGGTGCCAATTTCAACGTACGTTCCAGATTCCTTGAAATTAAAGAGGAGTTCCATGAAGAGATCTTCAAGACCTTTTCCGCCATATGACTTCCAGAAGCCCCCGATGAATTCGGGGCGATTAATACGATTCCGTCTTATTTCCGGGTTTTCCCGCAGTCTCCGGTATAATTTAATGAATATGGGAGGTATGAAGTCTCGTGGTTTCATTTTTTAATAGTATATCATTATCACCCTATCCCACATTTTTCAAATACTTTTCAACAAAGTTTCGGGTGGTATATTCACTCTGTGCCCTTCGGAATGCATTTTCTATTACGGCGCTGTATTTCGGCCAATCGCTTAGAATTTCCTTTATTTTTTCTTCCAGACAGCCCTCCTCGTAGTACACAAATTCTTTATCCGGAGTAAAGTATCTTTCAATTTCTCGAAACTGGTCTTTTTGGCATAATAGAAGGGATCGGCAGAATACTGCTTCAAAAATCCTTCCTTTTTGCTGGGGGACAGGGTACTCTCTCTGGAAAAGATAATTCCCGATTGTATTTAAAAGACTTTTTTCCGGAATACAGGCGAAAGCTTTATTACCTCTCCAGCCTTCAGTTTTCTGTATATTTGACACATGCTTGGCATTGGCGTTTAAAAGCGTATGAACTAATGTTATTTTTGACTGCGATGTCAGCTTTAGCTTCTCTCTATAGGTTATGTTTTGGTCGGTAATGTATCTATTTTTCTTTTTAGGCAGATAGGATAATATCTTGCGTGCGATTTTTGTATTTCTCCACAGCTTGTATGTAAGCGCTTCAGACAGGGAGACATATTTATGATTAAACTTCTTAATAGTTCTGACCGTGTTCAGCATTTGGCTTGAATGTATGCCTCCGACATAAATAACATCGTATATTTTTTCGGTTACAGGAGGAATATTATCTTCGTCAAAAGGCACAAAAACATGAGTTCTCTTATTATTGCCCTGCCTTTTATTCAGCCATTCAGTAGTGTGCGGACAGGCGGATAGAATTTTGTAGAAATTATCATCGCCAAAGTCATCCCGGCGGAATTTCTGGTCTTTTGAAAAAAAGCGGTTCGGTTCCTCGAGCTCATAGTAGACTATCTTCTTACCACGGAATTCATCCGCCTCCAGTGCCTTAAAATTTATGCGTGCCGGGAGAAAAATGAAATCTCCGGCCATATTTTCAAATTTTTCAAAGCCCAAAAAGTTGACAGTATCCTCTTTTGGAAATTTTTTTGTAATTGCGCAAACTTTCATGGGTTGCGAAATTCTACCATTTTACAGGCTATTTTACTATGCCACACAGAGTGGGTTCCTAGACAATGACTATTTCATAGTGTATAAATAGCCCATGTTTTCCTTCAACATCTCCCGCATCGTCGAAGCCTACAAGCTGGTGAGGCGAATGTTCGGCAGGTATAAGAAACAGATTACCATCCTTGCGGTCCTGGGTTTTGTGAGCGGACTCCTGGAAGCGATCGGAGTCAATGCCCTAATTCCGCTTTTTTCCTTTTTCGTCGAGGGGGACAGCCGGCTTGGCGGGGACTTCCTTGCCAAGTACATCAGGGATTTCTTCGCATTTTTCCATCTGCCATTCACACTGCCCGCCCTCCTCATTTTCATTTCCGCCCTTTTCCTGATGAAGGCCGCTTTGTCTCTATATTTCAACTATGTCCGATCCAGCATTCGTCTGGAATATGAGCGTGCCACTATGAGCGAACTTTACAAGGAGACTCTCTACGCTGACTGGCCGTACCTTTCTAGGCAGAAGATAGGGCATCTGGAAACTGTCATAATGACAAACGTGCGCATGAGCTCCCGCCTCCTGGAAAGCATCGCCAGGCATGTCGGGGTGATCACGGAACTTTCCATGTACCTGGTCGTCGCTCTCACCATCTCAAAGACGGTGACAATCATGACGCTCGGACTCGGCGCTTTTATTTTCTTAATCTTCAAGCCTTTATTGTACAAGGTAAGGAGCATGTCCAAGAAAACAGAGGAGCTCAACAGAGAAGTATCCAGACATGTAAATGAAAGCATAGGGGGAATGAAGGTCATAAAAGCCCTGGGCAGTGAGGACTCGTTCATAAAAATCAGCAATTCCAATTTCAATATCTATCGCCATCTGCAGATGCGCACAGCCGTCATAAATAACTTTATGATAACTTTCATCCAGCCCATAAGCGTGGTGTTCATGTGCGTAGTCGTGGCCTTTGCTTATTACAGGACATCATACAACCTCGGCGCGCTCGCGGCGATAGTCTACCTTATCCAGAAGATGTTCGCGCATATACAGAGTCTGCAGTCCTTCATTCAAATTGTAAACAATGATATTCCTTATGTTCAGGGAATACTTGAATACAAGGATAAGGCGTCGAAATTCAATGAGATTCAGGAGAAAAGCGGCGGCAGGAGTTTTTCATTCAAGGATAGGCTGTCATTTGAAAATATTTCTTTTACTTATGAAACCGGAAGTACGGTCCTTGATAATATTTCTTTTGAAATAAAAAGAGGAACTACAGTTGGATTTATCGGAAAATCAGGATCTGGAAAGACAACGATATTCGATCTTGTTCTGAGGCTTCTAAAGCCGACATCAGGGGTGATCAAGATCGATGGTGCGGATGTTCAAGGCATCAATATTCCATCATGGAGAAACCGCATAGCCTATGTTCCGCAGGATGCTTTTCTTTTGAATGATACTATTTACAACAATATTGTTTTTTATAATGAAAATGTCAGTAAGGAAGATGTGGAAAGGGCGGCCAAGCTTGCCCACTTAGATGAATTTGTCAGTGAAATGAAGGATGGATATGATACTGTCGTGGGAGAACGTGGAGTCCGTCTTTCCGGAGGACAGAGACAAAGAATCGCTATAGCGCGGGCATTGGCTCGCAGACCGGAGATATTGCTTCTGGATGAAGCTACCAGCGCCCTTGATGTGGAGTCAGAAGCGTATGTCCAAGAAGCTATCAAAGAACTGAAGGGGAAAATAACAATTCTTATCATCGCGCATCGCCTGGGAACTGTGGCGAATAGCGACCTGCTAATGGTGATCGATAAGGGGCGAATCATAGAATCCGGGAAACCAGCCGATCTTCTCAAGGACAAGGAGACATATTATGGACGGGTCTACAATATTCGTAATTAGTGCTAATATACTTTCTATGATTACAAAAATTTTGAAATACGCCAGCTTAGCCCTTATTTTCGTTATTCCTTTTATTCCTTTATATGTCGCCAACGGTCTGTTCTTTCCCTTTATAACCGGCAAGGCCTTCGCCTTCAGGATAATAGTGGAGATCCTCTTTGCCTTGTGGATTGTGCTGATGCTTTATGACAAGAAATATGCGCCGAAATTCTCATCCGTATCACTGGGGGCTGCTATTTTCATGGTAGTGGTTCTGATTGCCGATCTACTAGGCGCCAATCCTCTCCGCAGTATTTGGTCAAATTTCGAAAGAATGGAAGGCTGGATAATGATCGTCCATGTATGGGCGTACTTCATGGCGATCACCGGGATATTCGGAGCGGGGGAAGCGGGCAAGCGCATGTGGCATTATTTCTTCAAAACATCTCTCTTCGCGGCCGCTATTGTCGGAGTTTACGGATTGTTCCAGCTGTTCGGCTGGGCAGAGATACATCAGGGTTCAAGTCGTATAGACGCTTCCCTCGGAAACGCCGCTTACATGGCGGTGTATATGCTCTTCCATACATTTATTGCTATATATTTTGGATTGCAAAAACGAT
>JAUYLM010000048.1 GCA_030698965.1 bacterium | reverse complement strand
TATCATGAGTTTTCTATTGCAAGACTGCTTTTATCCTCCTCACTCCCTGCGAGACCGCTTCTTCTTTCTGTATCTTGAATGTACCAAGATTTCCAATGTTTTCCACATGCGGTCCTCCGCAGAATTCCTTCGCATATGCCGATTGAATGTCCTTTCCGATATAGTAGACGGAGACCTGGTCGCCGTATTTCTCGCCAAAGAAATGCCTGGCACCTGTCTTCTCTGCTTCTGCTGTAGGCAGGACTATTTTATTGACGGGTAGATTTTCTTTTATCTTCTGATTTACTATATATTCCACTTTCTTTATCTCATCACCAGTCATTTTTGCTCCATGGGAAAAGTCGAAGCGAAGTCTTTCGGGAGTGATGTTCGAGCCTTTCTGCATGATGCCTTCGCCGAGCACATCGTGAAGAGCCTGGTGCAATAGGTGCGTGGCTGTGTGGTATTTCACGGACATTTCGCTGGTATCCGCGAGCCCGCCTTTGAATTTCTTCTCTGCACCGGAACGGGAAAGATCCTGATGCTTCTTAAATTCTTTTTTAAATTCATCAATATCAATATTTAGCCCTTTTTCTTTGGCCAGTTCCAAAGTGAGTTCCAGAGGGAAACCGTAGCTGGAGAATAGTGTGAAGGCGTCTGTTCCTTTTTCAAACTCCTTTAGGCCTTTGGAAAGAGTTTCTCTAAATCTATTTTCCTCTTCGGCAATAATATTCTTGATTGAAGAGCTCTTCGCGTAAACTTCCGGGTATGAATCCTTATACATTAAAGCAATTGAATCAACAACCTCAGACAGAATACTTTTGTCAATATCCAAAAAATCGCTGAATCTAACTGCCCGCCGTAGTAATCGCCGTACATAGTATCCTTGATCTGCATTGGAAGGAATGACGCCATCAGCAATCAGGAATACTGATGCTTTCATATGATCTGCAATAATGCGAAATGCTCTTGTTTCGTCAGATTTTTCGCCATACTTTTTTCCACAAGCACTTTCAATATATTCAATAATTGGCTGATAGTTCACTCTTATTATGTCTGGGCAATTAGTCGCGGCCATAACAAGGCGTTCCAATCCCCCTCCAAAATCTACATTGTTTTTTGGCAACTTTGAAAAAGTTCCATCGGAATTTTTCTTATACTCCATGAACACGTTATTTCCAATTTCCAGAAAACGTCCACAATCGCAGTTAGGGTGACAGAATTTACCGAATTTTTCATCATGAGGAACATCTGTGAATTCATAAAACATTTCAGAATCGGGTCCTCCAGGTTCTCCTGCTGGCATCTTTTCCGGCACTCCTGCCCGGCTCCACCAATTCTTTTTTGCATCATAGAAAAATATCCGGCCACCCTGCATGCCGACTTGGTATCCATTTTCTTCGCTCCCGATTTCTATTTCTTTTGCCTCAATTCCCCTCTGGGCAAAGAGTTTCTTCCATAACCCCGCCGATTCAATATCTTTTGGAATACTATTTTTATCATCACCCATAAATGCAGTGACATAGAGCTTATTAGGGTCAATCTTTATCTCTTCAGTCAAAAATTGAAACATCCATTCGATTTGTTCTTTCTTGAAGTAATCACCCAAAGACCAATTGCCAAGCATTTCAAAAAAAGTCGTGTGTCGGTTGTCGCCAACTTCGTCTATATCCACTGTACGAAAAGATTTCTGGGAATCAGCAATGCGGGTACCGAGAGGATGACTTTCCCCGAGCAGATAAGGAACCATCGGCTGCATGCCAGAACCCGTAAAAAGCGTTGTCGGATCATTTTCAGGCACAAGAGGAGATGAGGGAATTACCGCATGCCCTCTTTTCTCAAAAAACTTGAGGAATCTCTGGCGGATTTCACTGGATTTCATATGAGCCAAGCATAGCATATTAATATAGACAAGTGGAAGCGCGAGGCGCTTTTTTTATTAAGCTCCGCCACCTTCTTCTTTTTCAACCACTATAGTTAACTGTAGTGACTACAACAGAAATATATCATCAGGGCAAGCTTGCTTGCTTGATGTACAGCTTGACGACAGAGGTAATTCGTTTCTCAAACACTACAGTCAACTGTAGTGCCCCGTAAACGACATGTCTCCGCCTGCGCCCACTAGATCAACTGACTTCTTAGCCATTCAAGCTTCTTATTTCCTCTTTTACTCTTTTAATCCCTTCATCGCTCATCCCTATCTCGTTCAGATATTCCGGGTGGTCGGCAATATCTCGGCAGAGGATCACGCCCTTCTCCAGAAGTGCTTTCTTATGAACATTTGAAAGAGATATGAGGCAGGTGAACGGATACAGTCGCAGTGACTCGATGATATTCTGCAGGTTTCCTTCTTTGGGGTAGTTCCACCCCAGCAATTTCAGTCCTTTGCATTCAGCGTACTTTATTGCCTGGTCCGTGAACTTGGTATTTGTCACGAGCCAACCCTCGTCCAGCCTGCGCCTGACCCCTCCGAAATCATATGTATTTTCCTTGAGATCATCAAACCTTGCCTTGATATACAAGACCACTTTGAGATCGGACTTCAGAAGAAATTCATTATGAAATTTCGCTTCCACCATCACAAGCTTTTCCATGTCCCATGCAACAACGTCAACTTCGTGGGAAACGCATCCGCCGAAAACCGCCTGTCCGACAAGAGTCTCGTAGCCCCATTCCTGAAAAATCCTGGCTACATATTTTTCAAAAGGGAAACCGTCTGGACCAAGTTCAGAGAGCGCACGGCGCAAGGAATATTTGATGGCTACCGGCAGAGAGTATTCGTGAAGCAGGCGGAAGGCATGCTGGTAGATCTCTCCGGTGGTCATTCCATCGTGCATTTCTTTACCCATATGCGCGACAACTTTTGCTATGACTTCCTCGCCCCCTCCGGCATTCTGGAGAGAATTCACGAGCTTGGCATCTTCAAAAAGCTCTTTCTTACCGTCGGCCTTTGTGATGGTTACTGTCTGTTTCATGAAATGATTATACCACCACCCAAGCAAACCTTCCCATCATAAAACACCAGTGACTGGCCTGGGGAAAGGGTTTCCTGTACTTCTGAAAAAGTGACGAAATTTTCGTCGGAAATCGATACCTCACGCAGAGACTCCCTATACCGGGACCTTGCCATGTATTTTTTGCCTCTTTCAGGCTTTTCATTTATCCAATTCACATTTCCAAGCTCTACCTCTCTCTTGCCATTCCTAATCATTTCCTTATGCACAACTGTTATCGTATTTTTCTCAACATTTTTTTTGACGACATAATACGGCTCATCATTCGGAGTTTTATCAGTAATAACGAAGCCGTGCCTCTCTCCAATAGTATAAAAGAAAGCACCGTCATGATAGCCGATGACTCGCCCGCCTTCGTCCAGCACGTCTCCTCTCTTCCCTCCTATATAATGAGAAAGGAATTCCTTTATATCTATTTTTCCAATAAAACAAAGCCCTTGACTGTCTTTCTTTTCCGCGTTCGGCAGACCGAATCTTTTTGCCAGCTTTCTGACTTTCGGCTTCTCGATATTCCCGACAGGAAAAAGAATATGCGGCAATTGCTCCTTCCTTATCGTCCAGAGAAAATATGACTGATCTTTATTCTGATCCTCTCCCATGAGCAACTTTCCATTTTCAATTTTAGCGTAGTGCCCTGTGGCTATGAAGTCCGCCTCCTCCTTCATCGCCCAATCAAAAAATCCCCCGAATTTCACATATCGGTTGCACATGACATCGGGATTGGGCGTCCTTCCGGCACGGTATTCGCCGACCATATAGTCCACAACTTCCCGCTTGTACTCCTTTTCCAGATCCAGAGTCAGAAACGGAATATCCAGCATGGCGCAAACCCTCATGGCGTCCAGGCGGTCTTCTCTCCATGAACATTCTATCCATTCCGGCTGCCAGACCTTTATGAATACCCCGGTTACATCGTATCCGGCTTTCTTGAGCAGGGTGGCAGAGACAGAGCTGTCTACTCCACCCGACATGCCGACAACAACTCGGCCTTTGCCGATATTTTTTGCTTCTCCTTGACTTTTCATAGTTTAAATGCTATCATTTTTTTTGAATT
>JAUYLM010000040.1 GCA_030698965.1 bacterium | reverse complement strand
TCTGGCCGCCAGCAGAAGTGTGACTTCGCAGCTTTGATGAGGACTATCAATAAGCTGATCAATTGGATGTTCTACATAGCGATACCGGCTGCAGCCGTCCTTTTTGCTTATGCCGGCCTTCTGTATATACGCGGGACTTCCAGTAGCAGGACGACGGCGAATAAGATTTTTACATCCGTGGGGATTGGGTTTATAATAATGCTCGTAGCTTGGATCGGGGTCAGGCAGGCTGTCGACTGGCTGGTGGAAGACAAGTCTGCCACGACTTTTTTAGGGAATTAAAATGAAAAAAATTTACATAATAATTCTTCTGTCTTTGATTGTGCTTTGGCCTCTTCATCGCGGTTCAGCCGATACAGTCAATACCGGCAATAATTCAGGAACAGTAAATACAGGAGAATCTGTCAGCACACCTCCGCAATCCGCGTCTTTTCTGCAAAATCCTCTCAAAGCAAAGAGCGTTGAACAGGTCCTTACTACCGTGGTGGATCTGGCTATATTCATAGGAGTGATCTTCGCTGTTCTGATGTTCATCTGGATTGGGTTCAAATTTATTCTGGCAAGGGGGAATCAAACTGCGTTGAAAGAAGCAAGAGAATGGTTTCTCTGGGCTGTCATCGGCACAGCCGTTCTCATCAGTGCCAAGGTAATAGTTGAGGTGGTAAAAAATACATTTATCTCGGCAGGAGTCGTCAATCAGGATTTATTTAAAAAACCATAATAAAATGAAAAATTTAACTTATAAAATAGGACTGCCGGTTGCGATGCTCATTTTGCCGATAATAACCTTCGCGCAGACGAGAGATTTGAAATATCTCATAAGAATATTTACTGAATATCTGACGATAGCCATATATCTTATTATTTCCCTTGCGGTGGTGACTTTTGTGTGGAATGTCTACCGTTACTTTTTTACGGAAAAAGACAAGAAAGAAGCAGGAATGTATGTTTTATACAGCACAATAGGTTTCTTTGTCATTCTTTCGCTGTGGGGACTCGTGGCGATCCTGAGTAATTCCTTGGATCTGCCTACACAGCAGCCTGTATGGCCGTTTGGAGGGCAGAGCAGCGGGCAGGGATATTTCCCAGGCCCTCCTGGTGGTACTAATAGCGGAGCCCTCCCGTCAACAGGTCCATAACAATATCCACTCTTGTATGCGTTGTGGGACGGTAGTATGTCTGCTATAATTCACTTGTAATCATTATTTTATTATTTAACTTTTCTTATGAAAAAACTCATCGCATTGCTTATCGCGTTTTCTCCGGCACTAGCCTTCGCCCAACAGCCTCTGACTGACATTAACACTGTAGCCGCAAAGGCGACAAACATCGGAAATCTTATCATAGCTCTGGCTATTTCTTTCGCGGTTCTTTGGATTATTGTAAGTATCGTAATGTATCTGATTGCGGGAGGCGAGGAGGGAAGAAAAAAGGGAGGCTGGCAAATTTTTTACGGAGTAATCGGACTTTTTGCAATTCTCTCCATCTGGGGACTCGTAGCTATTCTTAGAAATACATTTAGAACTCAGGACCAGGTGCCGGTAAGTGAAATAAACAGAACTACGACTCTTCCAATCCCTGCTCCGGTTCAATAATTCTCATGGAAGGACCCTTTGCAAAAATCGGTTCAAATCCCGCAATCAGTTCTCTGATTACAAAAATAGTAGACGCGATAGTAACACCACTCATCACATTCCTTTTCTTTCTGGCAATGCTAGTTTTTGTCTGGGGGCTCTTCGGTCTCATATCAAAGGGGGATGATCCAACCGCGCGCAAGGAAGGACAGAATCATATACTATGGGGAGTAATCGGGATGTTCATAATGATCTCTGCCTATGGAATAGTGAAAGTAATTGGAAATACAGTTGGAGTTGATCCGTTTCGATAGAAATATAAAATATATAAGAGGAAAGAGGCAACCATGGGCTGCCTCTTTTTTGTGAATACTTTGTGCTGTTGGCTATTTCGGAATTCGCTTGAGAATGAACTCAGCGCTTTCCGGACCGTCTTCCTCTAAGGATAGGTGTACTCGGGTGATGTTGTTTCCATAATCCACAGATTTGCTTCCGGCTTTCCTGTGGAATGCATTATCGAAGTTTTCGTTTATGACAACAATCCAATTTACACTGCTGTCCATTGGGTTGAAATCTAACCATTCAATTTTTTGATCAGTTTTAATTTCAGTCCAGGAATCCGACCTCACCTCAATTTTTTTGATTGCGGTTTGCTTCGTTGCCCTTCTCTCCGATGCTCTGGATCCAGAGAAGTATAAGTAGAGTCCGGCAACAAGAGCGACTATTAGCAGTATAACTGCCCTTGTTCCATTTCCACCTTTGCTCATGTCGTCCCTCCTCGATTTGTGACATCAGAGACGTTTAATCCTCCCTGATTCACTGTCTTCTGGTACTTGCCAGCCTTCAGAGTGTTCTCGTCAAAGAGTTCATCTCTGATCTCTTTCATGGTCCGTGTCTCACCTCTTGATTCGTAGACTTCGGCTCGGGCCGCAATCCTTCTATTCATAGTTTCGGTGTCCATCAGCTCAGCTCTGCGCTGAGCCTCCTCTACCAGGTAATCATTTCTGGCGTTCATGACTGCTTCCACCGGTCTCAGTATTACCTGGAACTTTGGGAATCGCAGGCCGAATCCGGTGGTATCATCAATATCACCGTGCGGGTGTCCAGTCGCAACCTTGCCCTCCATGATTCTTCGCAACAATTCGCCAGAGATTTCCATGCTTTGGGTTTCCATCCAGACACTACTGTGCTTGTTTCCGAATTTCTGTACCCACGCCGTCAGAATATCATCAAGCTGGGTTTTTGCTCCGGCTATTCCGTCGATATTCAGAAAGTCCTGGATCTTTTCTCCCCCGCTTTTCCAGTGGGGCATCCCGTCAGGATCATCCTTGTCATCCGGAATCATGCTTATCGAGACGAGGCCATCTACGTAAGCCCCGTCTTCTTGGCAGTAGATTGGTTTTTTAAGTGGAAAGTCTTGATCTACTTGCTTCAGTTCCACTTCGATATATCCCACAATGGGGAATGGCCAGTTTAGAACCAATGTCAGGCTTGTGACTATGGTTCTCGTCTGCTTGCCGAGAAAGGTAAGAAGCCATATCTTTCTTGTCGGACTTTCGGATGTTGACTTTGGACCTTTGAGCCCCGTCAGCATCAGTACTCCGAGGGTGAAGGGCACGAGCCCTTTCAGCTCGCCTCTGTGAAAGAGGTTGATACCTCCTGTGACCATCAGCGTAAGCATGATGGCCAAGAGCGTTATACTATACTTATTGTTCATTATTTTCCCTGGTTGAGGTTTAATGCAATTGGGTTGTCACCCATCTTTTAAGAGAATAACATACATTTTTTGCAAAGTCAAGGATTATAAAATAGATGCATAAAAGGCGACACTGTGAGGTGCCGCCTTCGCGTATTTGCCGGTTTAAAATTACCGGCCCCTGAGGTTGAAAATTACAGTAATAGGAGAGTCACTCAGTGACTCAAAGCCGTATTCTGCAATTTCCACCCTGTCCTGATCTGATGTAGGTGATGGTACCTGCGTCATGTCCACCCACCGCGGACTGGTTACAGTCCCCAGATTCAGTGCGCAGCGGTAATTGCTGCTGTCCACCGTCATCCGGGGATTGATATGCCAACCAACCGGGGTGATGAACGAGACCCTTTTTCGTGGAGGAATCGTCATCTCGACGTTCACCTCCACCCCGTCTTTCGGCTCGCAGTCCAGGATCTTTTCCCTGCAGTCAGGGCTGAAGTTTTCCGGCCAGACCGGTGTGCGTTTGGGGGTAGGTGCCGTCGGCTTTACGGTCGCCGGTGCCGTTGTTCCGTATGGAGGCATTCCATAGAATGTCCCCGCATACACAGTAGAATTAGTGGCGGAAATGTTTCCTGTGATTACGGCTATTGCACCACTGGGGGACTTGATCGAGACACTGCTGGTTTCTTCACCGATCTTTTTGGTGACCAGTACATCTGATTCTGTGATCGTCGCCTCGATTACGGGTACGGACTCTTTCATCTGCACAACCTCCGGCGTGTTGCCATCGTTAAATGGCCACAAATCGAATTGCCAGAAGAACAGGGTCAGGAGCAGAACTCCCGCTATCGCCAGTACCCACCAGCCTGAGTGCCAAGCTGGCTTTGTTTTTGCCACAGGTGTTGCCGGTGTTACAGGAGGTGTACCTCCCGGAGTTCCTGGCGGAGTGACTGGTGGAGTTGTTGGAGGTGTTGTGCCTCCAGTACCCGCTGGTGTCCCTGCCACTGCCGCAACTGGTGTCGCCACCGGAGTTGCGGGTGCTGTAGGTGCTGCCGTTGGTGCCGCTACAACTGGTGTCGCAGGTGCTACCGCAACTGGTGCTGGACCTGTCGCGGGTGTTGCCGGTGCTGCCACAACTGGTGTCGCAGGTGTTCCCGCCGCTGGTATGGTCCTAGTCGTTGTGCGACTAGTGACCACAGTGGTTGCTGTTGGTACGGGACGTGGAGCACGTCTTGCTCCCGCCGCCTTGGCACTACTCGTTGGAGTACTGCCTGGCATCGGGAGTGTTCCCGGTACCGTTGTACCTGTAGCTACCGCCCTGCCCTTTGTTGCCGCTGGTTTGGTTTTTTTAGGTGTTGCCATATTCTGAATCTTTCGCTTCCGTGGGTTTTTCAAAGGCTTCTTAGGTATTGAGCATATCCGTGCCCATACTTCCAAAGCGAACTATTTAATACAATTATACATGAAATACATAAATTGTCAAGGGTATATAAAAAGGGAAACTCCAGGCAAATTAATGCTGGAGTTTCTTGATTCCAAGTGGCTACTACCCGTTTCGGCGGGCTTTTTTGAAGCCGTCTTCCCCTCGGCCGAGGCCTTTGCGTGTGGGCAGGAGAGAAGTTACCAGGCTGGAAATCTTTTTCCGGCGTTCCTGGTTTTCTGCTCTCGACTGTACCATCTTATTTACAGTATCGAATGGCACACCCCACTGCATCCGTCCGGTGATCTTTCGGATCTCCTCGGCGGCGATCACGAGAGGGGACGTATGGCACCACT
Source organism: bacterium (assembly GCA_030698965.1). Classification (GTDB taxonomy): domain Bacteria; phylum Patescibacteriota; class Minisyncoccia; order Phycocordibacterales; family PALSA-1337; genus CAIOGI01. The sequence goes on along the minus strand of JAUYLM010000040.1, from coordinate 1,499 downwards.
CGTAATCCTGCTTTCGTGGATTGTAATGAAAGACGCTTCCCGAGAAGGCGACTAACTCTTGGTTTTTGTTGATGTAGTAAGCTCCGCCATAAGGCAAAGGAATTTCCATCAATGTCTCTCCCTTCGCAAGTTGAGCTTCGAGATTTTTTGGAAGAAATGGAACATACTTTACCGGTTGGAATTTTTTTCCTTCCGCAGCGCAAGTTGCCATTTTCCCGTCCGGTTGGACGAGGTGTTGGGCTTCTTCCAAGAGCATTGATCGTCCAAGCAGTTGTGAAATCCTCATGGAGACTTCAGTCCCAATGTAGAGGATTGGACTAAACGCTCCAGGAATTGATTCCTGACACATCCAATTCCAAGCTGCAGAGTTGTATGGGGGGAAGTTTCCTAGTGTTGATGTTTCGGGTTGGTTTTCGCTCGCTTCGACAGCTTTCACTGCTTTCTTGCGAGTCGCCGGCTTTTTGGTCTTTTTGTCCATAAAGCTGAAAAGCGCGTTTGCGCATGGTAAGTGGCTTCCGCCATGTTTCAAGATCGTTCCTTTTTCTCCGCTAGCGCGAAAATTTAAATAAGGCGCGATTTACATCTATACATAGAGTAGCATACTTATTTACTAAAGTCAAGTTGTGCCGGAGAGAGGACTCGAACCTCCATGGGTTACCCCGTCTGCTCCTAAGGCAGGTGCGTATAGCCAATTTCGCCACTCCGGCATGTATTGAATTAATCTACAATGTAATAATATACCATTACATCTTGTGCGCCCAGTAGGGATCGAACCTACGACCTTATCCTTAAGAGGGATCTGCTCTACCAGCTGAGCTATGGGCGCTCATCTTTTTCTTCTGACTCAAAAAATGTAACAAATTTTCCGCAAATTAGCAATTCACTTTCGACGGTGCCCGGGGTGGGAGTCGAACCCACACGGCCTTACGGCCACAAAATTTTAAGTCTTGCGTGTATAACCAGTTTCACCACCCGGGCATATTCAATTGTGGAGGCCACGGCGAGAATCGAACTCGCGCATAGAGATTTTGCAGATCTCCGAATTACCACTTTTCTACGTGGCCAATTATACAGCTTCCTACATTCTATACATTCCTGGAGATTTCGTCTATCTGCTGGCGGTTCTTCTCTCCTTTGTCTATTGCGAAGTCAAAGAAGGGAAGAGCGCGCATTCTCGCTTTGCCGGCAAAGAATTCGCGGAATTCTGCCCTCATCCTTTTTGCGAAATCAAGCGCTCCCTTTTCCTTGTCTTCAGGAAGCACGGTGAAGAAGATGGTGGCGCGCTGTCCGCGGTCAGAAACCGACACGTCGGTTATTGTGATCAGGGAAGTGTAGTTGGAGTTTCTCTGCATGAACTCTCCGGCCACTTCCCTTATCAATTCCCGCAATTTCTCGTCTCTTTCATTCATTACTTTTTCTCGATTACCCTGAATCCCTGTATTTTGTCTCCGATCGCTATTTCCGTCTTGGATTCTATCAGTGTTCCGAACTCGTAGCCT
>JAUYLM010000036.1 GCA_030698965.1 bacterium | reverse complement strand
TTCTCAAGTCGGACATCTATTTTAGTTTGCCCATCTTCAGTGTTATATATGATTATTTTATTATTTTCTTCCATAAAAGTAATTATATTTTAACATTTTTTACATAAATTAAAATGACCATACCAATTTAATCCCCGCGAGGACGTGCGGAAACAGCTCGCCCCACACTTACGAGCTTCCGCATCGTCCGAGCACCACAAAGGGCATGACGGAAAAAATAAAGAAACAGTAGGAAGGCGGCACGGCATTCCTCCCCACACCCCTCCTGCCGTGCCGCCTGACTTCCTAATTTTGATGATTTTCAGAAAACCAAGTTCGAACTTCAAGTAAAAACTGCCGCAAAAAAGTGAAAGTCGCAGAATTCGCAAAAAATGGAGAAGGAATCGCAGAATGTGGAGGGCGGGGCGGAATTCCCCCCTGAAACCCCCCTTCCGCCCCGCCCGCTCCCTGTCTTATTTTTTCTGGGATTTTGGGGACGAATGCGAAAGGAAAACGGGGAGTGAAAGTGAAAATGCGGTTGAGGACCAGAGGCTTCTCACCTCCTTTGACTTCTTCTTTTCATCACAAATACAAATCACAATGCTCGAAGCGGCCCACTTCCGCTTCCACAGAGTCAGTGACATGCCCTACGCACATACCAGAACGGCTCCCGCGCTTCCCACCGTTGCTATTCGCAACCGTGGGGCGCGTCCGCCATACAGATATGTGCTAGGCGTGAACAAACTTTAGCTAGAGAAGCGAAAGTCGACCGCTTCTCGATGAAAATGCAGTTGTTAACTGTTTATACACCAAAATATTTCTTGACTTAACAAAAATTTGGTAAAATACATGCATGAGCGACAAGAAATATTTTATTTATGCCAGAAAATCTACTGATGACAAAGACCATCAGATTAGAAGCTTGCCTGATCAGCTCGCGGAACTGCGCGAGCTCGCCAAAAAGGAGAAGATCGATGTTGTCGATACTTTCGTAGAGAAACAAACTGCCAAAGTCCCTGGTAGACCTATTTTCGCTGAAATGATAGCTCGGATTGAGAGGGGTGAAGCCTCCGGCATTTTAGCTTGGCACCCTGACAGGCTCGCTCGCAACTCAGTGGATGGTGGGAAGATCATTTACCTCGTAGACACCGGCACCATTACCGATCTCAAGTTTCCAACCTTTTGGTTTGATGCTACTCCACAGGGTAAATTTATGCTCTCAATTTCCTTTGGTCAAAGCAAATATTATGTAGATAACCTATCAGAAAATATCAAACGTGGGCATCGACAAAAACTCAAAAACGGCATCTGGCCTCAAAAGGCACCGTTGGGATACTTGAATGACAAAATTGTCAAAAGCATTATCGTTGATCCAGTAAAATCTCTACTCGTAATAAAAACTTTTGAGGCATACGCCACTGGCGATTTTACTTTTGCTCAAGTTCGCCAGAAAATCAATGATCTCGGACTGAAAGGTACAGGAGATGGACTCTTGTCCATCTCCAATTACCAATATCTCCTTAAAAATCCCTTTTACTACGGGATCATCCGCTATGGCGGTGAGTTTTATGAAGGAAAACATCCCGCAATCATTTCAAAGAAACTTTTTGACGATGTGCAAGAAGTTATGACCAGAAAAAGCAAGCCGAAAACCAAAGAGCTACTACCATACGCTTACCGAGGATTTTTCCACTGCGGAGAATGTGGTTGCTTCATCACCACCGAACAGCAAAAAGGTCATAACTATCTGCGATGCACAAAGAGAAAAGGTGCATGTTTGCAGAAATATGTTCGCGAGGAAATTATTACTTCACAGATACAATCTGAACTGAAAAAATACTCGCTAGCTGATGATGTGGCTGACTGGCTTATCGCCGAAGTTGAAAAAGAAAAATCTGAAAGTGAAAAAGCTATAAATTTGCAGATTCAAAAAGTAACAAGTGAAGTTACTGTAATTGACACGAAGCTAGACAAACTTATGACCGCATATCTTGAAAACGCTCTGACACTTCCTGAATACCAGGAAACGAAGAACAAGCTGATGCTCGAAAAACACACTTTGAAGGACAAACTCAGTGCTTTCGAACAATCTGCAACAATTCGGTTCGAACCAGTCGTAAAATTCTTTAACGACTGTAAACAAACCACTATTTTGGCGAAAAGTTCTGATCCACTTAAACTCCGTGAGTTTTTCAAAAAAATCGGTTCGAACCCACTCGTCCTCAACCGCATTTTCACTTTCACTCCCGGTTTTCCTTTCGCATTCTTCCCCAAATTCCCCTCAAAAATAAGACACGGTGCGGGCGTGGCGGATGGGGGGTTTCAGGGGGGAATTCCGCCCCGCCCTCCACATTCTGCGATTCCTTCTCCATTTTTTGCGAATTCTGCGACTTTCACTTTTTCGCGAAATTGCGGAGGGTAGGAGATTCGAACTCCTGGTGGGTTTCCCCACGCGTCGTTTCCAACAACGTGCACTAGACCGCTATGCGAACCCTCCTGCTCCCTAATTCTTTATAGGGACAACCTGCGCCTCATCCTTACCCTGAGGTCCGACAACATAAGTGAAAGTCTTGACCATTGCCGTAAATGCCTGATCAGCCGTATCGATTATTGCCTTGTTGTTGTTCGCAACCTGTGTTGCCTCTGATCCCTTAAGTCCCTTGCTTGCGGGACTTACAGCCACAGAAGATAAACTGAATATATAACATACTCCTCCGCTCTGAAGAGAATACATCCTGTCAAAGTAGTCGGTTCCCTGAACAAGGTTGGACATTGAAATCATATTGAAGGATAGATCTCCGCTTTTCATCGTGCTTCGCTCTTTAATAGTAGTTACTGGAGGGAAAGAGCACTTTCCAGAAGCTATTGTAATTTTTGATTCAAGTTTTCTGATGGTGTTGGTATCTGACTTTCCCGTAGAAACGACGAACATAGCTCCTGTATTGGAATCTCCGATATCCCAGGATGAAGGATACTTTATGGAAAAACCAAGCTCTTCATTTTTGTAAGAAGATAGCTTGTCCGATACTTTTGTCGTCTCGCTGACCGATGTAGAAACGGTAGTGCTGGTGGCAATACCGGAAGCATCAGGAACGCCGTCCTTCTTGCCTGGTCCAAAAGACCACACTATGCCTCCAAGTATCACCAAAACTATTACAATTGCGATTGGTTTTTTCATTTTAAAATGTTAAATTATTCTGCCTAATTTCCTTAATACTTAAGTATTATAGCACGGATTATCCTAATATTCCATCCCTCCCATTCCAGCCGAAGAAGCGGATTTTTCTTCCTTAGGCTCTTCAGCTACCGCGACTTCCGTAGTCAGAAGTATGGAAGCCGCCGAGCAGGCATTCTGAACTCCCAAACGGGTGACTTTAACCGGATCTACGATTCCCGCTACTAGCATATCCGCCACCATCTCATCCTTCAGAGCGTCATAACCGCTATTCCCTTTGGCACTCTTTATTTTTTCAATAATTACTGAACCGTCATCTTTTCCCGCGTTTATGGCTATCTGCCTCAATGGAGCCTCCAGGGCTTTGAGAACGATCTGATAGCCGAGCTCGAACTCTTTTGTGGTCGGCTTCTTCGACGAATCTCTTGCCCTATCCTCCTGGATTTTAGCGGCGGCTTTTATGTAGGCTACCCCCCCGCCGACTACGATTCCCTCATCAATAGCCGCCTTTGTGGCATTCACAGCGTCCTCTATTTTCAGCTTCAAATATTTCATCTCAGTCTCCGTAGCGGCTCCAACCCTTATGACAGCCACTCCTCCTGAAAGCTTGGCGATCCTCTCTTCCAATTTTTCTTTATCATACTTTGAATCAGTATTCTGAACTTGGCTCTTTATCTGCGCCACTCTTTCGTCTATGAGACTCTTTTTTCCTTTTCCTCCGACGATGACAGTGTTGTCCTTTGTAGAAATAACCTTCCGCGCCTTTCCTAGAATGGAAATATCGGCGTTTTCAAATTTGATTCCGACTTCTTCGGAAATGACAGTGGCTCCTACGGTCACAGCGATATCCTCCAGCATGTCCTTTTTCTTATCGCCATAGCCGGGAGCTTTGACCGCCAAGACATTGAAGCCTCCCCTAAGCTTATTCACAAGAAAAGTCGTCAGCGCCTCGCCGTCTACGTCGTCAGCTATTATGACAAGTTCTTTTTTTCCGGACTGGGCTAATTTTTCAAGCAGAGGCAGGACTTCTTTTATAGATGATATCTTCTTGTCTGTAATCAAAATGGCAGGATCAGAATATTCTGCTTCCATTCTCTCGGCATTCGTAACCATGTAAGGAGAGATATATCCTTTATCAAATTCTATTCCTTCTACGACTTCAGATTCCAAACCGATAGTTTGCGATTCTTCTACCGTCACGACACCGTCCTTACCGACTTTTTTTATAGTATCGGCGATGATCATCCCCAAGTCGACTGATTCCGCCGATATGGTCGCCACTTGTCGGATCTCTTCATCTGTCTTAATAGGCTTGGCTATGGAATGAAGAGCGGCAATGACATCTTTCGAAGCCGCTTCGATTCCAAATTTCACGCCCATGGCATTTACCCCCATTGTCGTATGCTTCATGCCTTCTGCTACAATCGCCTGGGTCAAGACTACGGAAGTAGTCGTGCCGTCTCCGGCAAGATCGTTGGTTTTTGTAGCCACTTCCTTTATGATCTCCGCTCCCATGTTCTCAAATTTATCCCTGAGATTTATTTCCTTGGCAATAGAGACTCCGTCATTTGTAATAGTAGGAGAGCCGTATCCTTTATCTAATACGACATTTCTCCCGCGAGGTCCGATGGTGATTTTCACTGCGTCAGCCACCGCATCTACGCCTTTCTTTAGGGCCTTTCGCGCGTCTTCATTGTAGAGTATTACTTTTGACATGAATTATTTTTTTATGACTGCTAATATTTCTGATTCTTTAACAATGTAATATTCCTCATTGTCCACCTTTATCTTGTCTCCCCATTGGAAAAGGACAATATCTCCAACGCGTACAGAAACAGGTAACAGTCTTCCTTCTTCTGTCCTTCCTTCTCCCACAGCCACAACTTTTCCTCTTTTTCCTCCTTTGTCCTCCTGAGCTGAGACGGGAATGATGATGCCGGAAGCTGTTTTTTCTTCCTTGCTTTCACTGTCTTCTTTTATCAAAACTCTGTCTGCTAACGGCTTGACCTTGAATTCTTGTAATATTTTCTTTGCTGGTTTTGCTGTATTTTTTTTGGATGTTTTCATAGGCTTTCATTATATATAGAATACAGGACGAAACAACTTGACATAATAGTAGTTTGATGATATGTTTTTTGTGGAATCAGCGCTCGGGGGTGCGTCGGCATAACCCCATCTTCTGCCTAATTCAATCCACGCGTAGTCTCTCTCAGAGAGGCTGCGCATGAACTTTTTATACCTTTACTTTCCCGTGTATCCTGTTCTCAGCACTACAGTTAGCTGTAGTGTCTGGGAAACGAATTATCTCTATCGTCAAGATTGCCTCAGGGTGATATTTCTGTTGTAGTCACTACAGTTAATTGTAGTGGTTGGAAATGAGATATTATCCCCCCTCGGCATCGCGACATGTAAAATGTCCTGCCTTTGCCAACGAAAATGTATTTTTTACAATGGCTGTATACAGAAAGCACACAGACTTACTTTTATTCTATCAAAACACGTACCTAGGAATCAATAATATTGCATTCCTCAAATGACCATGCTATAGTACCCCCAATGGAGACTATTCAAGCTATTCTACCGTACATTCAGATTGTACTAGCAATTGTCCTTATATCCGCCATACTACTCCAGCGAACGGGAGCGCAGATAGGCGGTGCTTTCGGCGGCAGCGATAATTTCAGCTCGGCTTTTCACACGCGCCGCGGTTTTGAAAGGACAATCTTCATTATTACCATTGTCATTGCAATACTTTTTGCAGTAGGAGCCCTTATTTCCCTCATCTAATACTCTCATAACAAATGAGCAGAGAATTTCGTATCAAAGGAGGCGAGAAGATTCTTGCCCTCATAAAAAACTTCACAGCAACCCAAAAAGTGGTTTTTGGCGTTTTGGTCATAATAAGCACCTTAAGTGCAATGTCTTTGGCTTTAAAAGTCAATAATTCTTTTCTGATGCCCGTACCGGCTCACGGAGGAAGACTCGTAGAAGGAGTTGTAGGCCTTCCAAGGTCAATCAATTCCGTCCTTGCTTTTACGGACGTCGACAGGGACATTGCCAGCCTCGTATATTCCGGACTGATGAAATATGAGGATGGCAAGATAGTTCCAGATTCAGCTGAGAAATATTCGGTATCTTCGGACGGCCTGACATATACTTTTACCCTGAAAGACGATGTGCGCTTCCATGACGGAGTCCCAATGACGACAGATGACGTTGAATTTACCATACAAAAAATACAGGACAGTATCATAAAAAGCCCCAGAAGGGCAGATTGGGCGAATGTCGCCGTCAAGAAAATAAATCCTTCTGAAATACAATTCATACTGAAACAGCCGTATGCTCCATTCCTTTCAAATATGACATTGGGAATCCTGCCTAAGCATATTTGGAGCAAGATTGATTCTGATCAATTTATATACAGCCAGTACAATATTGAGCCCATAGGTTCTGGACCGTACCGGATCAAGAACATACAGCGCGACAGCGGAGGCATTCCGATCAGCTATTCCTTGACTTCATTCAGCCGATATCATGACGGTGAGCCTTACATCTCAGATTTTGTGATTTATTTTTACCCGAATGAGAAATCCGCGCTGGAAGCACGTGACAGTGGCATCATAGAATCCATCTCCAGAATCTCAGCCGGCGAAGCCGCGCAAATAGCCTCTACGTCACCATCAGTTCGCATTCTCCGTGCCCCACTCCCCCGTATTTTCGGAGTATTCTTCAATCAGAATCAAGCGCCTCTGTTTGCCAAAAATGAGGTTCGCCAAGCATTGGATATGGCTGTAGATAAGGAGGGTGTGGTCAGGGAGGTCCTCTATGGATATGGAATGGGGAGCGACAGCCCGCTTCCGTCGCAAAAAAAAGACAGCGTCCCGCCTCGGAATATAGACGGCGCGAAAGCTCTCCTGGCAAAGAACGGGTGGGTAGACGGCAAGAAAGGAAATCAGGTACTGGAGTTCTCAATTGCCACGGCGGATTCTCCTGACCTGAAGCAGGCGGCGGAAATAATCAAAAGAAATTGGGAAGAAATAGGCGCAAGCGTTACTATAAAGGTTTTTGAATACGGCGATCTTTATCAGAATGTCATCGCCACAAGAAAATATGACGCACTCCTTTTCGGCGAGTCGGTCGGCAAGGATCTGGACTTGTATGCTTTCTGGCATTCCTCACAAAGGAACTCCCCAGGACTGAATGTAGCCATGTACGTCAACAGCAGGGCTGACAAGCTCCTGGAAGACGCTAGGATCACTTCCGACGCCAAGGACAGGGACAGAATATATTCCCAGTTCGAGAAAATAGTCCGTGACGATATCCCGGCCGTCTTTCTATATTCTCCCGAATTCATATACATTGTTCCAGATAAGCTCAAAGGCATAAGCCTCAGCGATATAACGTCTCCTACGGACAGATTTTATGGAATAGGAAAATGGTACGTCAAGACAGACAATGTGTGGAAAATATTTAACAGCAGAAATTAACAATAAATAAAATGAATCCGATAAAAAGAGAGTACAGGCCGGCAAGGGGCGGACAACGAAATGCTCCTCGTCAGCCGCATAAAGAGGAAACTCAGGTGCACAAGAGAACCGAGGATATCGTCCCGCCACTTGCTCCGAATTCCATACGCATCGTTCCACTGGGAGGAGTGGAGGAGATAGGAAAAAACATGACCGTTGTCGAATACGGCAATGACATCATCGTCATAGACATAGGATTTCAATTCAAAGATGAGAATACCCCGGGAATCGATTACATCCTTCCTAATACCAAGTACCGGGAAGAAAGAAAGGATAGAATCAGGGCGGTGATCGTCACGCACGGACACCTTGACCATATCGGAGGCATACCTTACGTCATGCCGAGAATAGGCAATCCACCTGTGTACACCCGAATGCTGACTTCAGTTATGATAAAGAAGCGCCAGGAGGAATTCCCGGCCATGCCTCCTTTGAATATCAAAATCGTGGAAAAAGGCGAGACGGTCACTATAGGAGCTCTCAAGGTAAGTTTTTTTGCGGTGACACACACCATTCCTGACGCCATGGGAATCATCATCAATACTCCACATGGAGATATCGTCCACACAGGAGATCTCAAGCTGGATCATATCGACGGAGTACCGACGGAAGAAGAAGAGGCTGAATACGACCGCGCTTTCAAGGATCGAAAGGTTCTTTTGCTCATGGCCGACTCTACGAACGTCGAGAACCCCGGGTTCTCGATTCCGGAAAAAGTGGTCCATAGAAACATCGAAGAGATAATAAAAAACACGAAAGGACGCCTGATAATCGCCACATTCGCCTCCTTGCTTGAGAGAATGCTCAAAATCATAGATTTCGCGGAAAAGTACGGAAAGAAAGTCGTAGTCGAAGGAAGGAGCATGAAGACCAACATAGAGATTTGCCGCCACCTTGGACTGCTCAAGCCTAAAAAAGACACTCTGATTACCGTAGAGCAGATGCCGCAGTACCCTCCGGAGAGAGTCATCATCCTGGCAACAGGAGCCCAGGGGGATGAATTCGCGGCGATGATGCGCATCTCGAACAAGACCCATAAATATGTGAAGATCACAAAAAGAGATACTGTCCTTCTTTCTTCATCGGTTATTCCAGGGAATGAGAGGCCTGTACAGAAGCTCAAGGATAACCTTTCCCGACAAGGCGCTCATATCATCCATTACCGCATAGCTGATGTACACTCTTCCGGCCACGCGAACAGGGATGAGACTGCTTGGATACATAGAAAGATACACCCCAAGTTCTTCATGCCTTTGCATGGCTATCATTACATGCTCCGAGTTCATGGCGACATCGCCAAGGACGCGAACGGACTGACGGAAGATCAGATTGTCATTCCTGACAACGGCTCAATCCTAGAAATCCAGGATAATGGAGAAAGGATTGTGAAGCTGAAGGAAAAAGCTCCTTCCGGAATCGTCATGGTAGACGGATTCTCCGTCGGAGACATACAGGATGTCGTTATCCGAGACAGGGTTATGCTGGCTCAGGACGGAATATTCATCGTTTTTGCGATCATCAACGCCCAGACCGGACGCCTGAAAAAATCGCCAGATATCATTTCCAGAGGTTTCGTTTACCTGAGAGAATCACAAGACCTCCTCCATCATGCCCGCATGATCATAAAGAACACTGTCGAAGAATCGACAAAAGGTATGAATCCCATCAATATAGAATACGTAAAGACAAATATAACCGACAATGTCAGCAAATTCCTTCTGCAAAAGACAGCGAAGAGACCGATCGTTATACCCGTACTTCTCAGCATATAGCGAGTATCTGATATAATAAGAGCATGAGGCATCACTCTGCTCCTCCCAGATTCCAAAAACAAAGCCATATCCTGTATACTATTGCGGTTATCGGCTTCATATACGCGCTTCACTTGGTATTGCCTCTGTACTCCAACTCCAGCTTCCTGAGCCTATTCACTTCAGAAAAAGACGTTGGGATAATATACATGATCGGCTCGGCAGCTACGATCCTGGGATTTTTGTTTACACCATTTCTAATACGCAGACTGGGGAATTATGCGACGACACTATGGCTTATCATTATACAAGCCTCGATGCTCTACGGTTTGGCTACCGTCGTAGATGCCAGGCTTATTGCGCTTTTTTTCGTACTGCAGGTAGCGATCGTCGCTCTCATAGGCTTCTGCCTGGATATATTCCTGGAGGTCTATTCGGACACCTCCCACGTCGGGATGATACGAGGTATGTATCTGACCTCCATAAACTGCGCATGGATAGTCGGACCCCTTATAGGGAGCATGATCATTGGGGAAATGAACGATTATCGAAGCGTGTATGTGGCTTCTCTCTTTATGCTGATTCCGCTGTTCTATCTGGTATTCAAAAATTTTCCAAAATTCAAGGATCCTCATTACCGCCATCCCTCTCTCTGGAAAACCATAATCCGCCTGGTAAGAAATGAGAATCATTCCCGCCTTTTCGCCATAAACACTATTCTTCAGGTATTCTATGCATGGATGGTGGTCTACAGCCCTATTTACCTCCATACCGTCATGGGCTTGAGCTGGTCGGGGATAGGAATAGTTCTCACCGTCATGCTCCTGCCATTCCCCCTTTTGCAATTGCCATTAGGAAAAATTGCGGATAAAAAATATGGTGAAAAAGAAATAATGGTACTTGGTTTCGCTTTACTGGGTCTGTCTACGATAGCTCTGGCTGCCATTATTTCCAGCAGTGTCTTCGTATGGGCATTGGCTCTTTTCATCACGCGCATGGGAGCGGCATCGGCAGAGATCATGATAGAGACTTATTTTTTCAAAACAGTAGATCAGAAAGACCCGAACATCCTAGGCTTCTTCCGCATCACCCGTTCAATTTCCTACTTCATAGCGCCCCTTATAACCGGCTTCATGCTGATCTATACAGAAGATCAGTCCTACATGTTTATTGTAATTGGCACACTGTGTCTTTTGGCGATGATTCCGGCGTGGAAGCTAAAGGATACAAATTAAGTATTTTTTCTATTGCCTCCCTATCAGTATCCGCGTATATCTCTCCATCAATATCCATGGTCGGAGTTTTGTCTTGTCCGGATTTAGCGACTAATTCATCATAATAATTTTTATTTCCCGTAACTTCCCTTTCTTCAAATTTTATTCCTTTCTCAGCAAAGAAGTTGAGAACTTCTTTGCACCACGGACACCCTGTTTTTGTGTATAAAATTATGTTCATGCGGAGTCTAATTTTCTTTTTTATTAATACCTGTTAAGAATCCGCTCAGGAATCTTATCAAGAGAATAGATCCGGTCGCAAGGAAAACTCCCAGTGACCAGCCGGCAAGCACATCAGAAGGCCAATGAACGCTCAAAACAATCCTGCTGAGACCGATAAGTATAATAGCGATAACGCAGGCTACAATGAACAGCTCCCTTTTTACCCACGAACGAATCTGCGGAGTAAATACGTAGGCCAGAGCGACAAAAAATGCCGCTGCCATACCGGCGTGGCCACTAGGAAAGCTAGCATCGTGGAGAATCTGGAAGGCATTTTCAGGCCGTGTCCGCAGAAATATGCCCTTCATTAGGACTAAACTCGCGGAAGATGCCAGTATGGAGAAAATCATAACGGCAGATCTTCTGTATTTCTTTTTGAGGAGAAAAGCGATGCCAATGATCAATCCCAGAGCTATCGTGACTTTTGTGCTTCCTGCTGTACTTATAAAGAGGCCAAGATTGCTAAGGAAAGGAGTAATATTTTTAGATACAAAGAGATTGATTGAGATATCAAAATTTGCGATGAAAGAATTGGAAGAAAAACTGTCCTGAATGGTCTTCGCCAACGCCCAAAGAGAGATCAGATTCAGACCCAGGACAAAGAGTTCATATTTTCTGAATACATGGAAACGCGTGTTCACCAGGCGGTATCCCCAGATGATAAGAACCGCGAGTACGGTAGCAACAAATACAAACCTTCCAATGGAACCGGCTACTACATGGTAGCCCGCCCCAAAGATGTAGCCAATCGCAACTGAACTGACCACCCATAAAATACTCCCAATAATATTGTAAGTCCAGAATTTCTTTATGTGAGTTCCGTTTGCTCCGACTATGAAAGGTATCAGCGGACGAGTAATAGGGCTGAATTTTCCCAGAATAATGGCTTTGCCCGTATGCCTGTCAATAATTCTTTTAGCCTTTTCTATATGCTCCTCCTTAAGAAATATATATTTGCCAAATTTATGCAAAAAAGAATAGCCGTATCGCCTGCCGATAAGAAAGCCGAGAACATCGCCCATGGTAGTCATGATGATGGTCACGAGAAGAACCAGGGTCAGGTTCAAGACTCCTATTTTTACCAAAAACCCGGCGGAAATTATCGCTATATGGCCCGGGAAAAAAGAGCCTATAATAGGCAGTCCTTCCAAAAGAACGATGATGCTCAGGACCCAGTACCCCCCGCTAGCTAGCAGCTGGGGCAGGTCGCTTATTATACTGGAAATGTAGTCAGGCATGAGGCTATATGACAATACATTATAGCATAGTGTATAATCAGCCCATGAAAATCTTGATTGTTGAGGACGACGCAAGCACATGCCAATTCATCAAAGCTGGCTTTGAAGAAGATGGGTTCGCGGTTGAAACAGCTTCTGACGGACAGGAAGGATCATATAAGGCAAGGGTAAATACTTATGATGTGATCATCCTAGACCACTCTCTTCCCCTTAAGAATGGCATAGAGGTATGCGATGAGATAAGAGGATCAGGATCGTCAGTTCCCATCATTTTTCTCTCGGTTATAGGTGATACCAGGAAGAAGATAGACTCCATAGAAAAGGGCGCGGATGACTACCTCACCAAGCCCTTTTCTTTCGATGAGCTTAAGGCCAGGGTCAAGGCTCTGCTAAGGAGGCCAAAGAAAATTGAAGCTCCGATAATTAGAGCAGGAGAACTCTCTATCAATACAGAGAAAAAGGAGGCTTGCAGGAATGAATCGCCTTTGAATCTAACCAGAAAAGAGTATAACCTTTTGGAATACCTCATGCGCAATCCTGGAATAGTGGTCTCCAGGACCATGATATTAGAGCATGTCTGGAATGCCGAAAGCGATCCTTTTTCAAATACTGTAGAAGCCCACATAGCCAAACTCAGGAAGAAGATAAATAGCGGAAACGACCAGGCGGCAGATAAGGAAGAACTGATACGAAATATTCCTGGGCGTGGATATACGATTGAAATATGAATTTCGTCGATATATTCACCTTCGGTCCCATACTGATTCTTACCACGATTCTTTTCTGGCTTTACAACCGAGAGATTCGCAAGACTCTCGAACAGACTAGAATATCGGAACAGATGCTGGCGAAAGACCGAGACGCAATGAAGATTGAGATTGGAGAAAGGACGAAGGAATTAAAGGAGAGTAGAATTGCCAGGATGAATGAACTGGCAAAAGCAGCTGAATTTGGCAGGCTATCCCAGGGATTATTCCACGATCTCATGACGCCTCTCACCTCCATGGTTCTTCATGCCGAAAAAATACAAGACTCAAAAATAAAAGAGGCTTCGGACAGAATGACTGCTTACATAAGCGACATACGATCGACCCTATCGAGAGAAGAGTCTGACAGGGAGTGCCTCCTGCGGGAAGAACTGGAGAACATCGTGCATTTGCTGGAGTACAGAATCAGGACAAATGGAATAGATATATCGATAAACGAGGAGGGTCACTGCACCTGGCACGGCAATCCCGTCAAACTCCGACAAATTTTTTCAAATTTACTTTCAAATGCCATCGATTCTTTCGACGGAATAAAAACCGAGAAGAAGAAGATTGGGATATCTTTAGAAAAAAATTCAATAAAAGTAGAAGACAACGGCTGCGGGATAAAAGAAGAGGACATTGAAAAAATATTTACCCCTTTCTTTACCACCAAA
>JAUYLM010000019.1 GCA_030698965.1 bacterium | reverse complement strand
CGGCGCTTGATTTCCGCTACGGCCCGCCGGGGATCAGGGCGATTGCCAATTCGGATGTTCAGCTTACTCGTCTTTTTAAAGAGAAAAATCAGGAAAAATATCAGCTTATCGGCCGGGCATATCGTTTTTGGGAGCGCTTCTTCGAAGAGAATGAAATAGATTTCATTCTTACCCGAGAAACTGCGACGTTTGCCACGCGTAGTGCGTATAATGTAGCTCGGCATCTGGGCATCCCTTTCGCGCAGTTGGCGATTGGGGGAAGCGACCTTCACCTCAGCTTTGATGATGTAAACGAAAATCATATTTGGCAGGGACTTCTGGAACTCCTGGCGGCCGGGCCGCGAGAGTTATCTCCTGACGAGAAAGCGGAGACCTTGGACTTTATTAAGTTACGGCTCCCTCGATCGGGCGAAACAATGCCATTGCGCTTTGTTCCTTTTTCTTTTTTTAAAACGTTGAAAAATTACCTAGGGATGCACTTTCATGATCGAAAAAAATTACGGCGACTGGATCCAGTGCGCGTTGCAGCATTGCGATACGGAAGATACCGGCTGAAAAAAAGAATGATCTGGAAATATCTAACTCAGCCGTTTTTTAGATATGACAGTCCGAAGAATGAAAAATTTGTCTATTTTCCATTTTTCTCTGGAGAAGAAACATCATATTTAGTGAATGACCATTATTATGCCCGCCACGAATCCTCGCTCATCAAAGAGATTGCCGACAGCCTCCCCGTTGGTTATATGCTCTATGTTAAAGAACATCCAACAAATCCCGGAGATTTTACCTTGGGCGAACTTCGTCAACTGAAGAAGATAGCAAATATTCGGATTCTTCACCCAAGTCATTCTAGCCAGCAGCTGATTGAAAAAAGCAAAGCAGTCTGTGTACTCCAGGGCACCACTGGCTGGGAAGCTTTTCTCTCAAAAAAACCAGTGATTACGCTGAGCAAACCTTTTTTCGCTTATTCTTCCTTGGTGTATGTTATAACAGACATTAGAGACTTATCAGCAATTTTTTGGAAGGCCCTGAATCGCGGACCGGAAATTTATCAGGAGCGTGAAACAGAGTGGTTCTGGTTTATACACGCCGTGTTGCGCAGTTGCGGAGAGGGGAGAATTGTGCGGCTCAAGGCGCCATACAACTTTGCCACCGATGAAGCGAATGTCACTAAGGTAGCGGACTTTTTAAAGAAAAGAATTCGATAAACGGGTTTATGCTATTCTTCCCAGATTATGCTTACTAAAAAAATCAAAAGAACGCTGTCTAAAGTGGCTGATTTTTTTTCCAAGCGGCTCCCAGATCAGAATATTAAAAAATCAAAGAAAAAGTGGAACAAGCTCGCCTCTGAAAATGCTCGCTATTATGTGGTCAGCCGAAAAGGCCGCGATATTAATGAGGACGAATTCAAAGAAAGCGGAAAAGAAAATTATGTGCAATACGTTGCATCCGACCCTCTCTTAAAGGGAAAACTTGTTTCCTTTTCGGACAAAACTGTCCTTAATATCGGCTGCGGAGTCGGCCGGCTGGAAGAATTCTTCGCGACGGATTTCAGGAATGTTCATGGAGTTGATATCTCCGGAGAAATGGTGGCCAGGGCCAGAAAGAGGCTTGCCCAACAGAGTAATGTTCAATTTCAAGAGACCAACGGGATTTCCCTTCCCTTCCCTGATAACTTTTTTGACTTTGTCTTTTCTTATTTAGTTTTCCAGCACATGCCCAGCCGAGCAGTGGTTGAGAAAAACCTCCTGGAGGTCTTTCGTGTACTCAAACCCGGTATGATGGCGAAAATTCAGGTTCGAGGGGGACATACTCCTTTTAAATGGCAGTGGTTTTATGGGCCCTCCTGGAACAAAGAGCAGGCACTGGCCCTGGTGACAAAGATTGGGTTTAGGGTCTTAAAAATGGAAGGGGAAGGGACAAAGCGCTTTTGGATTTGGTTGGAGAAATAGGGAAGGTGGCCCTAAAGCCACTACCAGTAGGGATTGACGCTTTAGTATATTTCGGTTATTTTATAGGCAGTTCCAACCCCTGAAAGGAGGGAAGCGTGAGTAAGCTTTCTAAGCTTGGCAAGTTCATCTTGGTTTTCATCCCCATCATCATTACCTGTATGCTGTGGGGAGCAATGTTTCTTGCCTTCGAGGCACGGCATATGGTTCTTGCCGAATCTCCGGATCCAGTTGTGGTGGATGGATTCATTCCATCCGATGGAATCATCATGGACCACAAGAGGGTGGAGCCAGGAACCTTCAAGCTCCATGTTCCCATTGAAGAGTGGAGAGAGCTGCACGAGCTCAGAGAGCATCCGGACAAGCCCGTGGTTCGCGTGGGCACAGATTGGATCGAGTACTGGCTTCCGCGGAAGGACTCTACCTTCTACTACGCCATCCAGAAGTTCAGTCCCCCCGCTCAGTGGGAAGATCAGTACGCAGTTCTGGATCAGATCGAGCTTGGCACAGGAGGCAAGATATCGATGATCCCATCTCAGCCGGTCGGCTGGTTGTTTCCCGCTTTTGCGTCGGGTTGCATGCTTATCGGAGCATTCATAATCTTTGCTAAGTATTGTAAACTCCTTGCCCTTTTCAGCAGGAGTGACTGACCAGCGGTCGAGCGGCCGCCGAAGAAAATGGGCGGCCGCGAGACTATCTACCCTTTGCCAGAATCCCTCTTTTGCATTAGAATG
>JAUYLM010000006.1 GCA_030698965.1 bacterium | reverse complement strand
TATGATGTCTTTATTCTCGATATTGGTGATGATAAGGGATTGAAAAAAGGCGATAGGGTATATGCCCGCGGTGATATCCTCATCGGAGAAATTGCTGAAGTCAATGGTAGAACCTCAAAAGCCAAGCTCTACTCTTCTTCCGGAGAGAAGTTCGGTGTGCTGATAGGTGACAAGAATATTCAGGCCACAGCGACGGGCAAGGGAGGAGGAACTTTCGAGATCGTCCTTCCTCATGATACGAAAATCGCCGTCGGCGACAGTGTGGCGGTACCGGACCTGACAGATTCATTTTTCGGAAATGTGGAGGATGTTATTTCTGAGCCGACCAATCCTTTTTCCACAGTCCTCTTTCGCCAGCCGATAAATATTTATGAGCTTAAGTGGCTGATGGTTGAAAAAAAGATATGAGGATAATTGCCGCATTGATAATGATTGCCTGCATCCTATGGGGCTATTGGTGGCTGATGCTCTCGGCGGCTATAATCTTTCTTTTTATCTTTAATTCATATTATGAGATCATTGCCTGGGGAATTATATATGATTCCTTGTATGGAGTGACGCATATGTTTGCCATTGCCGCCATTATCTTATTTATGATTTCTTTTTTCTTAAAAAAATATCTCTTCGCCTATGCTAAATGACCGGCTCAATAGAAGAAAAAGAAAAAACAAGGAGATAGATCCGGACGAGATCTTTATGGATTCTCATAATCTTCCCCGGTTCGACAATAGTCAGTTCGAAGGCAGGCTGGACAAGCCGATCTCCAAGATAAGCCTGATGGCTATTCTCGGAGTTTTTATTCTGCTGGTGGGTGTGTATATTGCCAGAGCCTGGACACTGCAGATAAAGAACGGAGAGTCCTACGCCCTTCGAAGCGAGAACAACCGTCTGCGCCATACCCCCGTTTTTGCCACCAGGGGGGTCATATATGACAGGAATGGAGCGGAGCTCGCCTGGAATGCTCCGGGGGAGGATGTGAGTGTTCCGATCAGGAAATATGCCAGTGATGCCGGCGCTTCTCACGTCCTCGGTTATGTCCAGTATCCGTCGAAAGACAGCGCAGGGTTCTATTATCAGGAGGATTTCGTAGGAATAGACGGCGCAGAAAAGTATTTTGACAGATATCTGCAGGGAGTAAATGGACTCAAGCTCATGGAGGTGGATGCTAGGGGGAATGTTCAGTCGGAAAATGTCGTCAAACCTCCGGACCAGGGGGAAAATATAACCATTTCAATAGATTCTCGCATCCAGTCAAAGATGTATTCATCAATCAAGGATATTGCCACGCGCGTCGGCTTTGCCGGAGGAGCCGGTGTTATGATGGATGTGACAAACGGAGAAATTATCGCTATGACCAGCTATCCCGAATACGATTCCGAAGTAATGTCATCAAAGACAGATGTTGCAAAGGTGAAAGAGTATCTCTCGAGTAAAGATAAGCCGTTCCTTGACCGGGCTGTGGACGGCCTCTACGCTCCCGGATCCATCATCAAACCATACATGGCACTCGGAGCCTTGACGGAGGATACCATCGATCCTAGAAAAAAGATCCTGAGCACTGGATCCATTTCTATTCCTAACGAATATGATCCAGCCATATCCACCGTATTCAAGGATTGGAAGGCTCTAGGCTGGATGGATATGAGGAGCGCTATCGCCATGTCTTCCGATGTCTACTTCTACGCCTTGGGCGGAGGGTATAAGGATCAGAAAGGACTGGGGATTGTAAATATAAATAAATACACGAACATGTTCGGTTTCGGGCGTAAAATAGAAAATTCATTTTTCACGGGAGCGGGCGGTGTCGTCCCCTCGCCGGAGTGGAAAATAAAAACATTCAATGGCGAAACCTGGAGGCTTGGAAATACATATCATACCACCATCGGACAGTACGGCTTCCAAGTCTCTCCCGTACAATCAGTCAGGGCAATGGCGGCTGTGGCGACAAAAGGCATATTGAGGGATCCCTCGATCATAAAGGATGAGCCTGGCCCGGTGATCGGAGTTCTTCCCATTTCCGAAAGTTCTTTCAACATAATCCACGAAGGAATGCGGATGGGAGCGACGGAAGGTACAGGAAAGGCCCTGAATTTTCCTTTTGTCGAGGTTGCCACGAAGACTGGAACGGCGGAGCTGGGAGTAGACAAGTCCAACGTCAACTCATGGGTGACTGGATTCTTTCCGTATGAAAATCCAAGGTACGCTTTTGCCGTAGTTCTGGAGAAGGGTTCTGCTCATAACCTTATTGGGGCGGTGGCGGTGATGAAGGAAGTTTTTGAGTGGATGAATGCCAATACGCCAGAGTATTTTAGGTAATTGCATCCCCGCCACATTTATGGTACTATTCCCACATTAAATAATTTAAAAAATTAAATGCCTACTACTATGCCCGAAGCACAACAGTACCTTACAAAAGAAAAATTCCAGGAATTCAAGGCGGAGCTTGACCACTTGCACACCGAGAAGAGAAAAGAGGTAGCGGAGAATCTGGAATATGCCAAGAAGCTCGGAGACTTGTCGGAGAATGCCGAGTATCACGAAGCACGCCAGGAACAGGCGGAAGTTGAAGACCGCATCAATCACCTCGAGAATCTTCTCAAGACCGCGGTTCTGGTCGGAGAACAGCATGGAGACATGGCAGGAGTCGGATCTACAGTGAAAGTCCAGAAGGAGGGCGAAAGTGAAATCAGAATTTACAAGATCGTCGGGTCTGAAGAGGCGGATATGGCAAATGGAAAGGTCTCCAACCTTTCACCTTTCGGTCTCGCCCTTATTGGAAAAAAGAAGGGGGAGACTTTCAGCTTCATGACTCCTAAGGGAAAGGCGACATATACGCTTATTAGCATCGAGTAACAATTTAAATAATATGGCCTCAATAGAGGAACTTCGCGAGACACGCAAGAGCAAGCTTGAGCTTATAAAAGAAGCCGGAATGAATCCATATCCTGGCAGGGTTCCCAGGACTTTTTGTCTTGCCGATGCCAAGCTGGGCTTCGAGGAATATGCTAAAAGTAGCAAGGAAGTCTCGCTAGCCGGACGCATCATGGCCATACGCGGACAGGGGGCGATCCTATTCGCAGTTCTTTACGACGGAAAAAACGACGGCAGAGCCAGGTTCCAAGCAGTCTTTAAAAAAGACGTTATAGAAGAAAAACTTTTCAAGCTTTTTACCAACGCAGTTGATATAGGCGATTTTATTTCCGTTACCGGAACATTCTTTACAACAGAAAGGGGCGAGCAGAGCATATTGGTAAAGAGCTGGACGATCGCCGTGAAAACGCTCCTGCCTTTGCCTGAAAAGTGGCATGGAATACAGGATACGGACGAGAGGTATCGCAAGCGCTATCTCGATCTCCTTATGAACCAGGAATTGCGCGATCTTATCATAAAAAAATCTAAATTCTGGGATGTTACCCGTGAATTTTTGAAATCAAAAGGATTTTTGGAGGTAGAAACTCCAACACTAGAGGTTACGACAGGAGGTGCTGAAGCGACTCCGTTCAAAACCCACCACAATGATTATGATTTGGATGTATATCTGCGCATATCCGTCGGTGAATTGTGGCAGAAGAGGCTGATGGCGGCGGGATTCCCTAAGACTTTTGAGATCGGAAGGGCATACCGGAATGAAGGGTCCAGTCCGGAGCACCTGCAGGAATTTACAAACATGGAATTCTACTGGTCATTTGCCGACCATGAGGATGGAATGGACTTGGTAAGAGAAATGTACATAAAAATAGCGCAGGAGACTTTTGGGACCACGAAGTTCACGTCCAGGGGGCATACTTTTGACCTTGCGGACGAATGGGCAAGGATTGATTATGCCGGTGAAATAAAAAAACAAACTGGAATCGAAATTTCCAAAGCTACTGACAATGAGGTGATGAAGAAGCTGGATGAATTGAATGTAAAGTATGAAGGCACGAATAGGGAAAGGCTGACCGATACTCTCTGGAAGCACTGCAGGAAAAATATTTCCGGACCGGCATTTCTCATCAATCACCCATTGTTAGTTGCTCCTCTAGCTAAAAGAATTGAAGGCACCGAGACAACGCAGATGTTCCAGCCTTTGATAGCCGGAAGTGAAGTTGGTAGAGGGTACTCTGAATTGAACGATCCTATTGATCAGCGGCAGAGGTTTGACGAGCAGAAAAAATTGATTGACGCGGGTGATACCGAAGCGATGATGGCAGATTGGGAATTTGTAGAGATGCTCGAGCACGGCATGCCGCCTACTTGCGGATTTGGATTCGGAGAAAGGTTCTTTGCCATACTTGCCGACAAGCCGATAAGGGAGCTGCAGACTTTTCCATTGATGAAGCCGAGGGAGTAGGAAGTAAATTGATCTAAAAAATAAAAGCGGGTAACTCCGCTTTTTTCTTATGCTCAACTTATCCACCCTTTATCCCCATAAGAAACCCTTGCAAAATAGAAAAGTGGTATATAATGCCTATCAAGTGGGATGAAATGGTATGAGGTACTTTTACCAGAGCATCCTGCGAAAATATGCTCATAGGAGAATACAGA
>JAUYLM010000002.1 GCA_030698965.1 bacterium | reverse complement strand
TGTGAGCAGAAAAGTACGGACACCAGATTTCTGATTTTTCTACGTCAGTTTCTAAATTCATCCGTGAATTATATCACTTAGAATAGGAATCAAAAAAACATCGCCTTTCGACGATGCTCTTTTCTATTATAACCCAGTCTTTGAGCTACTTCCGAACGTCACTCAAGACCTTGGTACATGGGATTCATACTCTTGCGAGAGTGAAGTCGATAGCATTAGCAAGTACCATAAAGCGTACTATCCAAGCCAGTATCCCTGTTCGGCAGGTATACTGGCTAATATTTAAATGGGAACATACTAAGTCTATCCTTATGAAAAAATTTGTAAAGTGGATAAATTATTTACAAACAAAAACCCCGCAACCATTTTGTGATATTGCGGGGTAACTGGGAAATACATGTAGTTAAACAAAGACGTGGAACTGGTCACAGACACCATCCATGTCTCGTCCATTATGGACCTCGACTTTGAGTCCAGCATCTTTTGCGGCCCATGCGATCATGGCTCGTCCTCGGTTGTGATTGGCATTCTGCGAAAGCAGAATGTTTACGCCGAGGACTTCCTGACCACCGATTGACTCGAGGTTGTCATCTGCCTTAGGTCGCAGATAATAAACGGCGCCGAATCTTCCTTGCTGAATGGCTAACACTGCGCAGTCGCCCTTCTTCAAGGTCTTCGGATTGATGTTCTCGAATGAACGAGGATCACCTAATGCCAATGCGATGAGGGAGGGACATGTCGGATCAACTGTCATGACTTTATTCATAATTTTGAATTGTGGTTTGAAAGGAAACAGAACGCCATGTCTTGCTTCCTTACTCCCACAATCCAACTGACTCAAAGATCTATTTTAGAATCATATCACCCTATTACTAATTTGTCAATACAGCAAAAACAGCCCTATTCCTAAGGCCATTTTTGTGGTGTTATCACTTCAGTTGACTGAAGTACCTACAAAAGAGACTACTCCTAATACCTATCATTCTCCTCAAGCTTCGGCTGTACTGTTTCCATCAGTTTCTGCTTTGGACTTCCCTTGAATCCTGTACCTGCTGGGATCAACCGTCCAATGATGATGTTTTCCATCAAACCAACTAGGTCATCCTCACTTCCGCGAATAGCAGAATTGATAAGAACGCGAGTAGTATGCTGGAAGGACGCTGCTGATAGGAAGCTCTTGCGTGATAGAGAAACATCAGCGATACCCATGGCAATCGGCTCTGCTTTCGCAGGTGATCCTCCCTTTGCCTTGGCTTTCATATTCTCATCCTGCAACTGGACTTCGTCCACGATCATGCCCTCTGTAAGGTTCGTATCCCCGCCCAGAGTAACTTTGCGTCTTGAGAACATCTGCTTGACGATGATTTCGATGTGCTTGCGGGCGACCGTTTCGCCCTGAAGTTCATAGATCTTTCCAACCTCTCCGATCACATAATCCTTTGCCCTCTCCTGCCCTCCGTATTTGAAAATTTCATCAATATCAGCGGAACCGTCCGTCAAGAGGTCTCCCTTCTTTATTCTATCCCCAACCTTAACCAGAGGAACTCGCTTGTAGTTGAATACATATTCTATCGCGCCGTCTTTTTCTCCTCCCATTTCACCTGCCTTGCCCCCAGACTTCTTGGCCTTAGGTCGGTCTTCTATATCTGCTATGACTTTTATAACTTTCTCTTTTGAAAGATCTAGTATTTCACTGACAACTCCGCCAACAGTAGCGACAACGGCGGGATTCTTTGGTCGGCGCTTCTCGAAGACTTCCTCAACACGCGGAAGACCCTGGGTAATGTCTCCTCCGACGGACGCGGTACCTCCGGCGTGGAATGTTCTCATCGTCAGCTGTGTTCCAGGCTCTCCTATGGCCTGTCCGGCGATAGTTCCTACGGCCTCCCCTATCTCAACCAGCTTGTTTCTTCCAAGGTCGATTCCATAGCACTGTCCACAGACACCCTTGATGCTCTTGCATGACAACGGTGATCGAACCCTGACGGATGTAACTCCAGCTTCCTCAACCTTGAGTGCCTCCTGCTTCAATAGCATGTGTCCTTTCTTGAAGAGAACGGCTCCGTTTGCAACAAGGATATCCTCGGCAATAACTCGTCCTCGAATATTCTTTGAAAGAGGGATATCAATTCCGGATGCTGTCTGTTTCTTTATTGTAATAAATTCTTTTGTACCGCAGTCCTCTTCATTGATCATAACATCCTGAGCGACAACGAATAGCTTTCTCGTAAGGTACCCTGCTTTCGCCGTGTTAAGGGCCGTGTCGGTAAGTCCTTTCCTGGATCCGTGAGTGGTAATGAAATATTCGATAGGAGTCAGACCTTCTTTTGAACATGAGAGGATCGGGAATTCAATGGTTCCGGTTGTAGAGGAAATGAGTCCCTTCATTCCGGCCATCTGCGTTATCTGGGCGATAGATCCTCGGGCTCCGGATGTGAACATGTCGTGGACAGATCCCATCTTATCCAGAGAACCTGGGATAAGCTTCTCGATGTCGTTCTTGGCTTTATGCCAGATTTCAACATTCTTTCGGAAGCGCTCTTCTTCAGTAAGAAGTCCTTCGCTGAACTGATGCATGATGAGGTCAGACTGTGTTTTTGCCTTGCCGATAACGTCATATTTGCCTTTTGGAACTACAACATCGTCTATTCCCCAAGTTATGCCGGAGTGAGTGGTATATTTGAATCCGAAAGCCTTTATCTTATCGAGAACCGGAGGCAGTTTGCTCATGTCATAAGTATTGATGAAGTCATCAACTATGATATTCAGTCTCTTTCTGTCAATTTCTTTGTTTATAAACGGATAGTCTTCAGGAAGAAGGTCATTGAAGAGAATTCGCCCTACTGAAGTCTCGAGCATCTGTCCCTTGTACTCTGCGAACTTAGGAGTCTCCGGAGCAACTACTTTTATCTTTGCTCTTAGGCTGATAGCCCCGAAGCTGTGCGCTGTGATAGCCGCTGTAGGATCCTCGAATACCTTGCCTTCCCCTTTGTCTCCGTCCACGCTTTTTGTGATCCAGAAGCATCCGAGAATGATATCCAGAGGGTTGCTTGCAACAGTAGGGTCTCCGCTTCCCGGCTTCAGGATATTCTTGTCGGATGCCATGATCTCTTTTGCCTCCAGCTGAGCCTCGGCTCCAAGAGGAATGTGGACTGCCATCTGGTCTCCATCGAAGTCGGCGTTGAAAGCTCGGCAGACCAGAGGGTGAACCTGGATGGCGTTTCCTTCTATCAAGACCGGTCGGAAAGCCTGGATGCCCAGCCTGTGAAGAGTCGGAGCTCGGTTCAAAAGAACGTACTTTCCTCGTATGACTTCCTCCAAGATTTCCCAAACCTCCTTCGCTTCATCATCTATGAGGCGTCCGGCTCCGCGTATGTTGTATGCCAGCTCTCTTTTCAAAAGTCCGGAGATGACGAAAGGCCGGAAGAGCTCCAGGGCCATGTGTTTCGGAAGTCCGCACTGGTCAAGGGCAAGCTCAGGCCCCACCACGATCACGGAGCGTCCGGAATAATCAACTCGCTTTCCCAGAAGGTTCAATCGGAAGAGACCTCTTTTACTCTTAAGGTTGTCGGAGAGGGATTTGAGGGCGCGCTTCTGTGCCTGTACGGCGGCGGCTCCCGTAGCGCTTCCATGGCGAATAGAGTTGTCAATAAGCGCATCTACGGCTTCCTGCAGGATTCTTTTTTCGTTTCGCAGAATGACATCAGGGGCATTGATGTCCTTCAATTTCAAAAGACGGTTGTTTCGGTTGATAACTCGCCGGTAGAGATCATTAATATCCGAGGTGGCGTATCGTCCTCCGTCAAGAGCGACCATTGGCCGCAATGCAGGAGGAATAACAGGAATGCGGGTCAGGAACATCCATTCAGGACGGCTTCCGGATTTTATCATTGCCTTTATGAGAGATAGACGCTTCGCAAGCTTTTCCCTATCAAGAGATCCTGCCGATTCAAGCAGCTTTTCAAGCTCGTCATTCAGCTTTTTTAGATCTGTCTTTTTTAGAATTTCATAGATAGCCTCGGCTCCGATGCCAGCTTCGAAGAGAGTTCCGTATTTCATAGAATACTTGTGGTACTGGACCTCATCCATGACAAAGCCTGGATCCAAGCTTTCGATTTCCTTTCTGGCGTTGACCACAAGCTCTTTCAGAGTCTCCTTTGTCTTGTCGTCCTGGGCGGCTTTTACTTTCGTCTTGAATTCAGAATCAAGCTCCTTCAGAAACTTTTGTTTCTCATCATCAAAGACTTTCGTAACAATATATCCTGCGAAATACACCACTTTCTCAAGGTCGCCCGTAGACATACCCATGATAAGGCCGATCCGGGAAGGCATGGATCGTAGGAACCAGATATGCGATACGGGCGTAGCAAGCTCGATGTGTCCCATTCTCTCTCGTCGCACGATTGATCGCGTGATCTCAACCCCGCACTTCTCACAGACAATTCCCTTGTATCGTATACCTCTGTATTTACCGCAGTAACATTCGTAGTCTCGGTCAGGTCCGAAGATTTTCTCGTCGAAAAGACCGCTCTTTTCAGAACGCTGAGTTCTATAGTTGATAGTTTCCGGCTTGGTGATCTCACCGAAAGACCATTCCAATATTTTTTCAGGCGAGGCAACTCCGAGCTTAACGGCGTCAAAATCAAATGGTTCGATATGCTTTTTTGTGTTTATTATGTTCATATATTTTTATTCATATTATTTATATAAATTATTATGATTATCAATATCTAGGAAACGGACCCCGGTTTCCCTGATTTCAAATACCGCACGGATGTCCCCAGTAATATTGATGCTCCGGCATCCTACGTATTTACCTGTTAGACTGTGATTGTTTAGTTGTGGCATAAATGGGTCTTGCTTGAAGATGATAAGATTCTCGTCGAATTTCCTTCGAATTTTTGCAGTTGATTTCTTGTACTGCTTTTTAAAGTATTTATGGAATTCAATCTGCATATATTCATGGTTAGGAATGAAGGGCTTTTATCGCTTCCTCGGCGGTATCAAATGGGCCAATAAAATTCCGATTTGCTTTTGAATCAGCCAGAAGCCTGTCGAGAAGCTTCCGGGTCTTCTTGTTCGGCATCGGATGATCGGTAAAAGTCACTTTGCGGTCATTGATAAACTCCTTGATATTCTGATTAATGACAGCGTTTAACGATACTCCAAGGGCATGAGCCACTTCCTGGGCTTTTTCTTTGAGATTCTTGTCTATTTTTATACTTAACATTGTTTGCATGGTATTTTGTGTTATATCTAAAGTATATACTTTAGATTGAATATGTCAATGATTTTGATTAGTTGGTAAAGCGGAAGGTTGATAATATCTTTGCTACATTCTGACTATCATTTTCACCTCCCCACACAAGAATTTGAAAATATTTAGTTCCATTAGAACCAGTAACGCTGTATATATCAAATGTTCCTCCTGGTCCCTCGGGGACTCTCTCGGAATATTTTACTACAGGAACATCTGCCTTTGAGGCACTTACAGTTCCACTAGTCTTCTGAATCTGGATCTTCACACCATCATCGTTGCCCCTTTCGTATAGATTCTCGTCGAAGTTAAATAGATCGTCTCCGAATGCAGTATGGTATGTCGGTGGATAAGAAATACTATAACCATTTTTTGAATTTACGAATACTTTCCAGTTGGAGATTTGGTCAGCTACAGAGGAGGCAGTTACTTTTATAGTCGATGGTTGATCGGCATCAGGCTTTCCTATTTGTGCAGAGTCGATAATAGCTACTCCTATCGCGATCACGATCACTATAACAATTCCCCAAATAATTTTTTTATTCATATATGTTAATTATTATTCCCCATCACTCTCCAAATTATTCTTTTTAATCAATTCAACATTGAGCGCAAGTCCCTTTAGACTCTTGAGCAAGACATTAAACGATGCCGGCAAGTTTGGCTGCTTCAGTCTTTCACCCTTCACAATAGAGTCGAATGCCTGCGATCGTCCCTGAATATCGTCAGATTTAATCGTAAGAATTTCGCGGAGTGTATATGCCGCTCCGTGTCCAAGAAGTGCCCAGACTTCCATTTCTCCAAATCGTTGTCCTCCACCCTGTGCTTTTCCTCCGAGAGGCTGCTGGGTAATGAGAGAGTAAGGTCCGATGGATCGCATGTGGATCTTGTCTTCCACCATGTGGTGAAGCTTCAATATGTACATGTATCCGACGGCAACAGGCTGGTGGAAGTATTCTCCGGTCCTTCCATCTCGAAGTTTCATTTTTCCGCTGGCATCGAAACCGGCCTTTACTAATTCTTCCTTTATTTCAACATCGGTAGCTCCCGAGAAAGGAGGAACGATGGCCTGATAGTTCAGGGTATTCGCCGCGAGTCCGAGGTGGAGCTCGAGTATCTGTCCGAGGTTCATTCGTGACGGCACTCCAAGCGGTGTCAAAATAACATCAACAGGCTTTCCATCTTCCATGTACGGCATCTCCTCTTCTGGAAGAATTCTGGAGATAACTCCCTTGTTTCCGTGTCGCCCTGCCAGTTTGTCTCCTACGGAAACGTTGCGGAGTTCCGCCACTTCAATATATATTTTCTTGATGATTCCAGATTCCAACTTGTCTCCTTTCTCGCGAGAGAAAATCTTTACGGAAATAACACGACCCCTCTTGCCTCCCTCCATTCTCTTTGATGTGTCCTTCACATCTCGAGCTTTCTCACCGAAAATGGATCGAAGGAGTCTTTCTTCTGGAGTTAGTTGAGTCTCTCCTTTTGGAGAAATTTTACCAACTAGAATGTCTCCAGACCGTACTTCTGCTCCAACGCGGACGATTCCATCTTCTGCCAGGTTCTTGAGCTTGCCTTCTCCAATGTTTGGAATATCGCAAGTTGTGACTTCGGGACCAAGCTTGGTGTCGCGGACGTTGATGACGAATTCTTCGATATGTATGGAGCTGAACTTGCTATTCTTCACAACTCTCTCGGAAAGAATGATGGCATCCTCGTAGTTATTTCCGGACCATGACATGAAAGCTACGAGCATGTTCTGTCCTAGGGCGATCTCGCCTCCGTCTGATGTCGAAGTATCGACAAGGACATCGCCTTTTTTTACTTTATCCCCAAGGTTTACGATAGGTCGCTGATGGAAAGCCGTGAAGCCGTTCGTTCGCGAGAAATGCACCAGATTGTATTCGCTCTTCTTGCCGCTCTTGCTTTCAAAGACGACTTTTTTAGAATCAAGATATGTAATTTCTCCATCTTCCGGGGCAACGATGATTCGTCCTGTGTCGATAACAGCTTTATGCTCGATTCCTGTGGCGACAAGCGGAGACTCGGGGATAAGACAAGGAGTTGCTTGCTTTTGCATGTTCGAACCCATGAGCGCTCTGTTGGCGTCGTCGTGGTTGAGGAATGGAATGAGAGATGTCGCGATGGAGAAAGCCTGGTTTGTAGCAACGTCTATATAGTCAACATCGTCCTTCTTGGCGAGGCTTGGCTTGCCGTTGATGCGTACCTCCACTTCATCGCTGGTGATCTTGCCCGTCTTGTCATATGGAATGGCTGCATGGGCAATACGAAAGTTCTCCTCTTCAAGGGCGTTAAGGTAAACGACTTCATCGGTAATTTTTCCATGTTTAACTTTGGCATAAGGCGTCTCTATCATTCCAAAGTCATTGATTCTGGCAAAAGTGGAGAGGCGGAGCACAAGACCGATGTTCGGCCCTTCAGGAGTGTGGATCGGACATAGGCGCCCGTAGTGGGATGGATGGACGTCTCGCACCTCGAAGCCCGCTCTTTCACGGGTAAGACCTCCGGGTCCGAGAGCTGTCAGAGTTCGCAGATGTTCAAGCTCGGAAAGGACATTTTCCTGCTGCATGAACTGTGAAAGCTGGTTGGTAGTGAAAAATTCCTTTATTCTGGCCTGCAGTGGGCGAGGAAATACGAAACTGACAGGAAGAGTCACGTCCGGCTCTACCGTAGACATCTTGTCCTGGATATTTCTCTTCATCTGAGTCATGCCCACGCGAAGCTTCTGCTGGAGAAGCTCTCCGACATATCGCACTCGTCGTGATCCTAGGTGGTCGATATCGTCTTCAACGGCCTCAGGCGTATTATTCAAAAGAACGATATGGGAAATAACCGTAGCGACGTCGTCTACGGAAATTGTCTTCCTTGCAAGCCCCTTCTCATCCATCGGCTTGCCGAAACGCTTGTTGAAGCGGAATCTTCCGACAGGAGAAAGGTCATAGCGGTCAGCGTTGAATATGCTTCCGATAAATTCGCGGGCATTGTCCGCGGTCGCCAAATCCCCGTCGCGAAGCCTCTTGTGTATCTCTACATATGCATCATCGGTGCTCTTGGCATGATCTTTTGCCAAGGTCATTTCCATGGACTTCTTTGCCTCAAGGTCTTCCTTGAAAAGGTCGAGAATAGCCTCATTTGTCGAAGCTCCGAGGATGCGCAAAAGAGAAGTGATCGGAAACTTTCGCTTGCGGTCTATGCGGGCGTATATAGTTCCGTCCGTATCGCTTTCTATTTCCATCCATACTCCTCGAGTTGGAATTATTTTTGCGCCAAAGAAATTTTTTCCCTTAAGTTCGTTCAGAGTAAAGAAAATTCCGAATGATCTGGCAAGCTGGGGGGCGATGACTCTCTCGATACCGTTTATTATGAATGTTCCGTGGTCAGTCATCAACGGAAAATCAGCAAGGAACATCTCCTGCTCTTTGACGGCGTCCAGCATCTTATTCTTGAGCTTGACCTTTACTTTTATCTGTCCTTCGTATGAAAGCTTGTTTGTTTTGGCGTAATGCTCGTCGTATTTCGGACGTGAAAGCTCAAAACTGGAGAAAGAAAGCTCAAATTTCTTTTCCGCGTAGTCTTTTATCGGAGAAAATTCCTTCAATACGTCTGCGATTCCTGTCTCTATGAGCCACTTGAACGAAGTAAACTGAGATTCTACCAAACTTGGCATCTCTGCCAGAGGTGTCTTGTATCTACTAAAGTATTTTTTAGTGATGTGCATGGCTTACAAAGGTATTAAAATGATAAAAAACCATATAATCCTCCACAGTCAGCCATAACACAATCATGCGAAGTTGGTGTCTAGACTATCAGATCACAGTATAAATGTC
>JAUYLM010000001.1 GCA_030698965.1 bacterium | reverse complement strand
AAAATCTTGGACAACGGCTCCCCTCTTTCGACTGTTTTCATGGACTTTTCAAGAACCCTTTTGTAGTGGATATTCTGGAGAATGTCGGCAGTGATGGACAATGAATCAAGGACTTCCACATCCGACTCAATGAGAGAGGATAGGGTGCGTGCCGTATGCGCAACATTCACCTCTTTTACCAGATTCCCTATGATAGGAATTTTCAGGATCAGCCTGTGAATGGCACTCTTCCCGCTTTCTTTCTTTGACCATATATATAGAAGCCCCAGCAGGGCAAATAAGACGGCGAATACCATGATCCCCTGATTGCGGAGGAGATCGCTTATGAACATTACAAATCTAGTGGAGACCGGCAGTGCCAGATTGAGCTCCTTGAAAGTTTTTGTGAGCGTCGGAACGACGTAAGTAAATAAAATTATGGAAATGCCGATCATCGCGCAGAAAATCACGCTTGGATAGATCAGCGCTCCGCGCACCCTCCTGTACAGGCTATGGCTTTTGTCCATCTGCACGGTAATGATCCTGAGCGCTTGGGAGAGGGTTCCGCTCTGCTCTCCGGAGCGGACCATGGCTATCATCATCGGGGAAAACATTTTTGGAAATTCGCTCATGCAGTCGCTCAGTGTCCTGCCCTTCCTCACTCCGTCATTGAGAGCGGCGATTATCTTATGAGTGGTCTTATTTGTTTCCTGTCTTTCCATGACCGAGAGAGCCTGAGACATGGAGAGTCCGGCCTTGATCATGGATCCCAGATTTCTGGAGAATTTTATTTTTTCCTGCGTTTTTATCGTATTGAAAAATGGCAGTGATATGTCCATAGAAAGAGCGCCCGCCTTCTTTTCCTCCGCGAAGATAACTTCCTCTCCTGATTCTTTGAGGATCTTGTAAAGCTCATAGCGGTCTTTCGCGTCCTGCTCCCCCTTATGCACTTCCCCGCCCGCTTTTCTTGATTTAAATATGAAATGCGCCATAAATCATTCTGATATTACCCTAAGAACTTCTTCTATAGTGGTCATTCCTTGGACACATTTGAAAACCCCGTCTTCTATCATTGTCAGCATCCCTTCTTTCTTGGCCTGTACCTCTATTTCCTCGGAAGTTCCCCCCTTAATGATCAGCTCTTTTATACTTGCGGTTACATTCAAAACCTCGTGTATTCCTAGGCGTCCCTTGAAGCCGTCATCCTCTTTCCCCGCCACCGCCCTGTAGAAAGGGATCTTTTCCCATGAATCTACATTTTTTACAATCTTTTCTTCCTGGAGTGCGGTCAGGACACTGGCCAGATCTACTGATTTTCCCAGCGCCTCAACTTCCGATCTTGAAAGGAAATGCTTCTCCTTGTTTGCGGACAGGCGGCGCACGAGCCTCTGAGCAATGATGACATTTATGGTGGAGACCAGGAGGAAAGGCTCTATTTTCATGTCTAAAAGTCTCGGTATAGCTCCGGCCGCGCTATTCGTATGCAGAGTTGAGAGGACAAGATGCCCAGTCAAAGCGGCGTTGACTGCCAGCCCGGCTGTTTCCGTATCACGTATTTCTCCAACCATGATAATGTCCGGATCCTGGCGCACGAGAGTTCGCAGACCGGAAGCGAAAGTGAAGCCGATATCCGTATTGACCTGCGTTTGATTTATCCTTTTCATCTGATACTCCACTGGATCCTCAATTGTACAAATATTCACATCTGGCTGATTCAAAATATCCAGCATAGTATACAGCGTCGTCGTTTTTCCTGATCCTGTCGGACCCGTAGTCAAGATCATTCCTGTTGTCTGCGTCAATGCACGGTGAATTCTCTCCAGCCCTTCCCCATGGAATGAGAGGTATTCGAGGGTGAAACCGGAGACATTTTCCTTCAGGAGACGCATGACAGTCTTTTCACCATAACAGGTCGGAATAATGGAAACGCGGAGGGAAACTTTTTCACTATTCATATCCACCTTGAAACGGCCGTCCTGAGGCAGGCGCTTCTCGTCCAGTTTGAGATTGGAAAGGACTTTGACGCGGGCGGTGATGGAAGGCTCGGCATTCTTTGGCAGGACCATGGCGTCATGGAGGAGGCCGTCGATCCTGTATCTGATCAACAGCTCCTCTTCCATCGGCTCAATGTGAATATCGGACGCGTTCTGTATTATGGCGTGCTTGAGAAGCGCGTCTACTATGCGCACCACTGGCAAGTCTTCCGCAATTTTCTTCAGGTCGGCTGCCGAGTCAGGATTGCCATTCTTGGCGCTTATCTCTTCCGCCATAGCCTTGAGAGAAGCGGATTCTTTTTGGATAATATCCCCGAACTCTTCTTTTAAACTTTTTTGATACTGGATGATTGCGTCTTTAATAGACTCTGTGTCGGTCAGACGTGGCAATATCTTCAGATTTACCTTCTTCTTTATAAAATCAATAGCGGCAAGATCATTCACATCCAGCATGGCAACCTCCAGAGTGTCCTCCGTTTTCTTGAAAGCGACAATATTATTTTTCCTGGCAACAGGTTCGGGTATCAATGAAAGCGTATCAAAAGGAATTTTCCTCTGCTTGAGATCAACGAAGGGAATGCCGATAACGTAGGCCTGCATCCGGCGAAGATTGTCTTCTGTGATCTTTCCGGAATTGACGAGAACATCCCCTACTTTGATTCCCTTCTTCTGGGCTTCTTCTGTCGCAGAGTCAAGATCGGCCTTGGAGACGAGATTGGAGTCAATGATGAACTTATTAAGCTGTGAGTCCTCCATGAACATTGCTTATATTGTATCATATTTATTTCTATTTTTTGGGTGAGTGAATATAAAAAATTTTGACCCTCATCCACCTATTACAGTTTCAAAGGGTCAAAGATTTCGAGTGTCAAGATATACCAGATACCAAGACACAAAGAACTTACTTGCTGGAAACAACCTGAAGGCCTGCATCCCACTCGTCCTCGCTCTCAAGACCGTCGGCGTACACGTACCAGCCACCGCCATCGTGCCAGTACACGATAACGGAACGCTCTATTCCATCTTTATCAGGAATTCGGAGCAGATTTACGTACCCGTTGACAAGTAGTCGGCGGTTTTTACCGTTAGACTTTTCACCTTTGGGCTGTTGCTGAAGCATCCAGTAAAGCTGTGATACGGTCACGAGCCGAGGCTCACTAAGTTCCGGAGTCATATCGGCAAACTTGGCTTTGATGCGAAGCCTATTCACGGAGACTTTAGTCTCCAATGTCTCGCCTTCAGTCATCGGACCGAACCAAGTCATGAAGTTGCTTCCGAAATGCCAGAACTTCACTTCGGTGTTATCCTTCGTGAATTTCTCGGCGACAATGAACTTAGGCTGGGCAGGAATGGTGATGTCACACATCCATTCAAGGATCGCTTCCTTTGCCGCCTCAACAGCAACAAAGAACTTTTTAACCAGAGTATCAAATTCTGGCCAGAAAGGATGTTTTTTTGTCTCAATCGAGTTTTGAAGCAAATCCCGATCGATATCAGAAGCCATTAAGCGTTCTGCGATCTCACCACCCATTGCTAGACACTGCTTTGGAGTTGTTTTTTCACTCATGGTTTTTATCCGCACCACATGCTCACCATTCACCGTATCTGCGTCATGCAGATTTATCGGTTTCAAGTTAATGATATGGCTGCGAAGGAAAACCTGCTTATAGAAACAGGTTCTATTTCACAGCCATAACGCTTTCATGTTGTGTAAAAGAGCCTTATTTACTGCCTACATTATACACCTATTTTAGGTGTTTTGTCAAGTTTTTGTTCAGCCTAAAAACATTTATGTCAGTCGTACGAAGAAACCCCACAGTTGGTTACATTTTGTCACAAACTAGCAGAAAAGCCCCTCAGGGCTTTTCAAGACTACTTATATTCTGGTGGCGACGAGCGCCACTTCCTTGCAATAAGCAAAATATAAGATTTAGGTCATTTGAAATGATACACCCATATAAAAAATAAGTCAAAGTTCTGAAGTATCGTTTTGCCTTATTTCCCCTCCCATGCTATACTCTCCCCATCTGAAGTTCGCGCAGTTAGTCTGCTGGCGAACCATTTTTATTAAAAAAATTAGTACAATTAAATATGTTCGACTTAAAAGTAATCCATTCGGTACTAGACCAATTAGAAGAGGAGCGCGGAATTCCAAAGGAGAAAATGTTGGAGGCTATTGAGCTTGCCCTGGCTACCGCTTACAAGAAAGAATACGGCAAAAAAGGCCAGATCGTGAAGGCTATTTTCGATAAGGACAGCGGGAAAGCTGAATTCTATCAAGTTAAAATCGTCGTAGACGAGTCCAAAGTAATCATGGAAGACGAGGAAGAGGAGGACTTGACGGATGTCGACCAGGAAAACATAAAGGTTAGATTCAATCCCGAGCATCATATTCTCCTGGCTGACGCGCAGAAGATAAAAAGGGATGCGAAAATAGACGATGAGATCATTTTCCCTCTGGAATTGAAGGATAATTACGGTCGCATCGCAGCCCAGACAGCAAAACAGGTCATTATTCAAAAAATACGAGAAGCAGAGAAGACTTCCGTCCTCAACGAATACGGTCAAAAAGAAGGGGAAATAGTCTCTGGAACAGTACAGCGACTAGAAAGAGGTGCTCTTTTCATAGACATGGGTCGTGCCGTCGGCATTATCCCTTACGAAGAGCAGATACCGAGCGAACACTACAAACAGGGAGAGCGCATCCGGGCCTACCTGTATGCTGTCGAAGAAAGCCCTAAAGGCATCCTTTTGAAGCTTTCACGCTCACACCCAAAGTTCCTTGCGAAGCTTTTTGAAATAGAAGCTCCGGAAATCGCTCAGAAGGTAGTGGAAATAAAAGCCATTGCCAGAGAAGCGGGAGGACGTTCGAAAATTGCCGTGCATTCCAATGACAGTCACATAGATCCCATCGGTTCCCTTGTCGGGCAGAGAGGAGTACGGGTCAATACAGTTACGAGCGAGCTTGGAGGAGAAAAAATAGATATAATAGAATGGAATGAGGATGTATCCAAATTTATTTCCGAGGCTTTGTCCCCGGCAAAAGTAGCGAGCATTAACCTTATAAATGAGGAAAACAGGGCGATTGTGAAGGTCGCGGAGGACCAGCAGTCATTGGCAATAGGAAAAGGGGGGCAGAATGTACGACTTGCAGCCAAGCTTACCGGCTGGAAGATAGATATACAGTCTATTGGAATTGGAAGCACATCTGATGAAGAAGCTTTATAAAATAAAAAAATAAAAACCTATGAATATGCTTCATGATATTGAACCGGGAACAGCAGAGAAAATGAATGTCATCATTGAAATTCCCAAAGGCTCAAAGAATAAGTACGAGATAGACAAAAAAACAGGCCTGATAGTGCTAGACCGTGTTTCTCATACCTCCCAGGACTTTCCTTTTGACTATGGCTTCATTCCCCAGACTCACTGGCACGACGGCGATCCATTAGATGTCGTGGTTCTCACTACATACCCTCTTTTTCCTGGAATCCTAGTGCGAGTACGCCCTGTGGCCATCATGGGAATGCTCGATAGCGGTGAAGCCGATGATAAGATCATTGCCGTCCCCGTAGACGATCCTCGTTGGAACGATGTAAAGGACTTGAAGGACCTAAATGCCCATACTTTAAGGGAAATCGAGCATTTTTATTCAACATACAAAAAACTTCAAAATAAAGAGGTACTTATTAAGGATTTTGCCGGGAAAGACAGGGCTGAGGAGGCTTTCCATGCCGGTATAAAGATGTACAAGGAAAACCAGAAATAATGGTATACTTATGAGGTCACGACAGACACGATCTTATTCACTTTACTCGCTAATATAATAAAAGTATGAAAAATAAAATAATAGCATTGTTGGTCATGGTCGTAGCATTCTCGATAGCTCTAACTGCAAACGCGCAGGAAGCTTCCGTAGAAGCAGAGGCCGAGGTATCTATAGAAGCTAAC
>JAUYLM010000016.1 GCA_030698965.1 bacterium | reverse complement strand
ACGACAAATAACAAGATGGAGCTGGCTGCAGCCATAGAGGGATTGAAAGCGGCAGATCCATCCAGTTCCATTACCCTGTATTCTGATTCCCAGTATGTCATAAAGGGGATAACGGAATGGATATATGGCTGGCAGAGAAAGGGCTGGAAAAATTCTCAGAAGAAGTCTGTTCTAAATCGGGATTTATGGGAAGATCTGCTGACTGCTTCTCTTGGAAAAGAAATTCTATGGAAATATGTCAAAGGACATGATGACAATGCCGGAAACATAAGGTGTGATGAGATTGCTACTAGATTTGCCGATGGTGAAAAAATGAACCTGTATAACGTTCCTACGGAAAAATACCCATTTACAGGTATTTTGAAAAGTGTCTTGCTGTAGTATTTTTGGAGAGTTTATCGAAAATTCATTAAAAGTTTATCAGGAATTAATCCCGACTATGTATGCTTGAGGGGTGGAAGATAAAAATGTCCATGCTTTAATATTTCTCATTTTAATTATCGCAATCTTTTTTCGCGGGTATTTTGTGATGCATAATCCTTCCAAAAATGCTTTAAAGAGTGATGTCGGAAAGGTCGTGAACTACGAAGGAAAAATCTATACTCCTCCTGAAAAGAAGGATTTCCTGCAGGTATTCGTATTGGAAACTAATGATGGGATGTATATAAAAACCGGAGCGGACAGATTCGGTGAGTATGGATACGGAGACAGGGTGAGGGTTGAGGGAAAGCTCTCCTCTCCGAGGAATTTCGCCGGAAAAGGGGGAAGGGTTTTTGACTATATAGACTACCTGGGGAAAGACAGCATATATTATGAATTCAAGAAGGCGAAAGTTGAGGTTTTGGAAAAGGCGGATTTGAATAACGTGCCAGGAATTTTATTTGACTTGAAAAAGCGATTTCTGGATAACATAGGCCATGTCCTGGGAGAGCCTCACGCCGCACTAGCCGGAGGCTTGGTGGTAGGCGAGAAGACTGCCCTTGGAAAAGATTTACTCGATGATTTTAGAAGGTCCGGACTCATACATATAGTAGTCCTGTCCGGGTATAACATCACTATTATCGCCGCTTCCATAAGGCGTATGCTTTCTTTCTTGCCTCGCAATGCTGGAATTATTCTCGGCGGGATCGGGATCGTGCTCTTCGGGATCTTGGTCGGCGGGGGAGCGACTGTTGTGCGATCATGCATCATGGCACTGATCGCTCTCTTCGCGGAAATTCTGCGCCGGGACTATGACGTTGTCCGCGCATTGTTCATAGCCGGAGCTCTGATGCTCATTCACAATCCACTGATTCTTCTCTACGACCCTTCATTCCAGCTCTCATTCCTAGCCACTCTCGGACTTGTCATGCTCTCATCTCCCATAGAGAAGAAAATAGGATTCATTACCGAGAGATTCGGAATCCGTGCTTTGGTTGCTTCTACCGTTGCTACACAGATCTTTGTCTCGCCGCTCATTTTCTATATGATGGGAGAGCTTTCCTTGGTCGGAATATTTGTGAATATAGCAGTACTTCCTTTTATTCCCCTGACAATGCTTTTGGTTTTTCTCGCAGGATTTTTCGGATTTATTTTTCCCTGGATATCACAAGTCGCAGGATGGGCAAGCCATATAGCTCTCTCATATGAGCTATTCGTGGTCCGATCGGCTTCCCGGCTTCCTTATGCCGTCATGACTCTGCCAGCTTTTTCCGGCTGGATAGTTGTAGGATTTTACGCTTTCTATATGGCGCTGTTCTGGAAATTGCCTTCTGTGGTTTCCCAATTTATATTTGCAAAGAAGTCTTCAATATAAGTTTTTTTGCCTGAGGGCTGATAATCTGCGACAAAGGAATGCTCCCACATATCAAGACCGAGTATAAGCGCGCAGTCCTGAAGCTGTCCGAGGTGCTGTTCGTCAATCCAAGCATTCAAAAGCCTCCTGTCTTTGCGATCGTAATAAAGCATTGCCCAGCCTATGCCGCGGGTTAGGGCAATTGATTTGAATTCCTGAAGCCATCCGTCGAAAGATCCAAAGTCATCCTCTATCTGTTTTTTCAGAGAGCTATTTTCCGGCAGTGTTTTTGGTCCCCCTTCAAAACCGGAAAAATACACTTCGTGATTCCTCATGCCATTATATTCAAATCCGAATCTCCGCGTGACTTCCGCCAGGGCATAAGCATTCTTTTCAGCTTCACCCTTCATATCTTCTATTTTTTCTCGGATTAGATTGGCATGCTTTACATAGCCGGCGTAGAGCTTTAGATGCTCCTCGGTCGTCTTTCCGGATATGCCTTTCAGTTCCGGGATATTAAACTTTTTTTCCTCAAATTTTTTTATATTCATATTGTGCTTATTATGCTAAATTATCCTGATGAAAGCAATGAAAAAATACTATAAATATGGGGCTGTGATCACTCTGATAGGAATTATTGGCATTGGCGTATACGCTGTGTATTGGGAATTTCCCAAGCCTATGTTCGAGGTATATTTCTTTCATCTTGAGCGTGGCAGGGCAGTATTCATCCGCACTCCAAATGGTAAGACCGTCCTGATCGATGGAGGGCAGAATAGCCAGATTTTAAGGGAGATCACAGCTGTCACGCCGTTCTACAAGAGACGTATAGATACGGTCATTCTTACGAATTCTGCTCCGAAAAATGTCGGCGGCCTCGCTGACATTGTGAAAAGGTATGAAGTAGGGAAAGTCATCGAGCCGGAGATGATGGGAACCAGCACTGCCCTTGAAGCTTTCGAAACTGCCTGGGCGGTGAAAGGAGGAGTGGTGAAAAAAGTCAAAAAGGGAGATGAATTCATTATCGATGGAATAAAATTCAGAGTCCTTTTTCCTGATCTTCTTTTTAAATACAATAAAACCAGCCTGCCGGAGATGGTATTGGAAATAGAGTATGGGGAAACCAGGCTATTACTCTTGGGCGATGTGTCAAAAACAATTCAGAAAAGCCTTATTGCAGAAATCGATAAAGTAAATGTCGTGGAGTATGCACATGGCGGAGCAAACTCAAGGGTCTCTCCCGATCTGCTCGAGAAAATAAATCCTGATTCTATAGTGAACTCAAAGAGAGATGGGAGAATCTATTTTTCTTTTAAATAAGACCGGCTTTCTTGAGGGTGGCGAACGCTCCTCTCTTCTGTATAGTCTTGAGCGCGCGGGTAGAAATGACTAGGTTAAAAGTCTTCTTTAATTCAGGAACATAAATCTTCTTTTTCTGGAGATTTGGATATTTTCTAACTTTCCCTGTAGGGTTAAACTGCGTGGCGCGGGTAGCGTTGGAATAGCCGCCTCCGACCATTGAACCTCTTTTTGATATTGCGCAGATTTTAGCCATAGTGTTCCCCATGCTATCATAGTAAGGAAATTATGCAATAGATTATGACAGAACTTGCTTTTATCATTTCCATAACCGTCCTAATCATGTCAGTGGTACTGCATGAGCTTTCACATGGATATGTAGCTGAAATGCTGGGTGATCCGACCCCTCGACTGCAGGGGCGCCTGACCATAAATCCTATAAAACACCTAGATTTCCTAGGTTCTTTCATAGTTCCTCTGCTGACTTCTCTGGCAGGATTCCCATTTGGCTGGGCAAAGCCTATACAATGGAATCCCTACAATGTGAAGAATCGCCGCCTAGGAGAGTTGCTTATTTCAATTGCCGGACCGGCTTCCAATATCCTCATAGCTGTGGTTTTCGGCCTCCTCATACGTTTCGGTGCCGAAAGCCTGCCTCAATCCTTTCTTGTCATCTCGGCATACATTGTCATTATAAACATCACATTGGCTGTTTTTAATCTTATCCCCATACCCCCTCTGGATGGTTCAAAGGTGCTTTTTTCCCTCTTGCCTCCCTATATGTCACATTTCCGCGCAGGTTATGAAAGATACTCGCTTTTCCTGGTTCTTATCTTACTTTTCGTATTGTGGAAATATATAGCGCCTATAATACCTTTCTTTTTTCAATTGATAACCGGAACGGGATTCTAATTTAAAAAAGCCAACCCTTCTGCGAAAGCAAAAGGGTGGTTGTTATTGGCCCCACTCGGAGGCAGGCGCGACAACTTCATCTTCTGGAAATGGAGTTGTCGATTTTGAGAACAGTTCTCCTTGATGTTGTCTCATCTCGACTAGGATCTCATCCAGTTTCTGGCTTGCGACTGGACAGATTCTAATTTTATTCTCTTTTGCGGCAAGTACTTCATCAAGACTGGTATTGAACTGTTTCCACGTTTTGCCATCGTCAAGCACGATGTTATAAAATGGTAAGATTTTGTCCATTGCGTAGACAAATCTCGATTCTCTATCCTGACGTTTGTTGTATGCAACCAAAGCCTCATGGAGTCCTGTAAATTCCCTGAACTCCTTTGCGAGACGTGCCATTGCTTTCCGCTCTCTCTTTTCTTTGCCAACAAGAGCTTCAGGACCATCCGTGAAGATGCATGGATCCCCAGCATAAATCTCAGGTATGTCGTGAACCATTGCATACAGCATGGCTTTGGAGAAGTCCAAGTCCAGTTGTTCACTGTCAATGATGTACCAGCATACCATTGCAAGTTGGTAGCTGTGTTCCGCATCGTTTTCCCAGCGGTGTTCGCCTGTGGCGCGTACCTTTCGGCGAATTTGTTGGAAAGAATGCATCATTGTTACGAACTGAAGCATTCTTTCCAGACTGCTTCCGTTCTTTTTCATAATAAACTTTCCTGCTGATCTGTACAAAGTATATAATTCTATAGATAAGCTTGCAAACCCTGTCCGCGCTTGTTTTTTGAACACATATATAGTAAAGTATGCAAACGTTGAAAAACGACAGAAATATGAGTAACCACTCGGTGAAAAAGTCAGATTTCTGCAATTATTA
>JAUYLM010000015.1 GCA_030698965.1 bacterium | reverse complement strand
TACAGGGGTTTCCCTTCCGAACATGGAGACCAGAACCTTGATTTTCCCATGGTCATCATCGACTTCGCTGACCTTGCCTTCAAGATCCTTGAATGGGCCATCCACTATCTTTACAATATCATCAACGACCAAATCTATAGTATGCTTCACTTCCCCTTTGTTCATCCGGCTGAAGAGCATATCCACCTCTTTCTTATCAAGAGGCACCGGGTATACGCCGGACCCGACAAAGCCGGTCACGCGTGGGGTATTGCGCACGACATACCAAGAGTCATCGGTTACCGTCATATCCACTAGGACATACCCTGGATATATTTTTTCTTCCTCCTCCACTCTTTTTCCTCCCTTTATTTTTATCTTTTTTTCGGTCGGAACCAGAACATTGAAGATGCGGTCCTCCATGCCCAGCGACTCTATTCGCTGTTTGAGATTCCTGGAGACGGCATTCTCATATCCTGCGTAGGTATGGATGGCGTACCAATTCCTTTCTCCGCCAATTTGTTGTTTTCCCATGGTATTTATTAGATAATTAGACGAATAATGTCAGAAGCTTATTGAAGATTAGGTCAAAAAATGACAGGAACAGGGCGGTTAGGATGGACACGACAATAACGGCAACAGCATAGGAAACAGCCTGTTTTCTGGTCGGCCAAGAGACGTGCGCCATCTCTGCTCGTGTTTCCTTTATATATTCAGTGATTTTCATACCGGTATTTTGTCGTTGCTATAAAACTGTTATTAAAAATCCCCTCCCGGGGTGATGGGAATATATTACATTCTACAGGCCGAAAAGTCAACTATCTGATCTCGTAAGTGATGGAAACCCTTGAGACTACCTTCTGTTCACCGGCTGGAATCTCTGGGACCGGAGAAACTCCCTTGAGTGTCATCATATCTCCTCCCATTCCCTCTCTATAAAAAGGCGGTATTTCATCGCTATTCTCGTAGAAGCTCGTGACGCGCACAGTCCTGACGCCGAGCTGTTTAGAGAGGCTCTTGGCTTTTTCTTTCGCGTTCTCGATGGCCAGCTGGCGAGCTTCGGCCTTCACGGCATCTATATCATCAATGGAGAAATTGAGCCCGTTCACATTCTGGACATTTAGAGATCCTATTGTAGAAAATAGGGATCCGGCTTTGCTCAAGTCCCTGACCTTCACCTGCACTGTCTGGCTGACATCGTAGCCATTGAGAATCTGCCTAGGAGGTCGCGGTAAATATGGACTGACAGTCGGAGCTTCGTTAACATACTCGTAATGAGGGCTTATATTGTATGAGAGAGTTTTTATATCACGGTCTTCGACTCCGTTGTCTTTAAGCGCCTGTATCGCTTTATTGATTTTTTCAGTAGCTTTAGCCTGGGCTTCATCTACATTTTTCGCGTTTTCCGTTACGCTGAAGGAAAATGTGGCGATATCAGGAATAGAAATCACCTCTCCGGTTCCGCTGACTGTAATAGAATTAAATACAGGAGTATCTTTTCCTACGTAGGCAATAGATTTTAACTGCTTGACAGAGATTACCAAAAGAAATATTGAAAGCAGAATACCCGCCGCCAAACCGACTTTCCACGCATTATTTTTCAAATTATCGTTATTCATATTTTTATATTTATATTATTTTGCATTGTAACATGCGTCAATTAAATTCTCAAAAAGGGCCAGTACCGTCATCTGGCCGACTCCCCCGGGAACGGGCGTGATCATGCCTGCAATATCTTTTACCCCCTGAAAATTAACATCTCCCAATAGTGCACTTCCCTCTGCCTGACGCGTAATTCCCACGTCTATTACAGTCTGGCCTTTGGAAACGTATTTTTCGTCAATAAAATTCGGCTTGCCGATCGCTACCATCAAAATGTCCGCAATTTTTGTTTTTTCTTCGACATTTTCCGTTTTGCTGTCACAGACCGTCACAATCGCTCCCTCTTTTCGGCACATTTCGGCCATTGGTTTCCCGACAAGCTTGGATTGCCCCACAATGGTGACCTTCTTATTTTTTAATCCTACTTCATAAAATTTCAGGA
Source organism: bacterium (assembly GCA_030698965.1). Taxonomy (GTDB): domain Bacteria; phylum Patescibacteriota; class Minisyncoccia; order Phycocordibacterales; family PALSA-1337; genus CAIOGI01. Next base: position 1,484 of record JAUYLM010000015.1, on the reverse strand, counting down.
GATCGCTGATTCCTCTGGCAGTAGCGGCCACGTATGGAGTATTTGGCGTAAGACCATCGGTATCTTTATCGGGATCAATGGAATCTATAATAGTATCAGCATCAAGATGCGCTGGCATGGGTAATTGGACGATGATCCCTTGAACTGTTTTGTCTTCGTTATATTTTTTGATTTGTTCTAGAACTTCTCCTTGAGATGCTTTTTCATCCAGCATGACGTGTGTTTCTTTAACTCCGATCTTCTGAGCAAAAGATTTTTTTGCTTTGATAAAGGCGTCGGAATCAGAGCGTTTCCCAACCTGGATGATGACAAGGCAGGGTGTAATAGAGAGAGCCTTTACTCTTTCTATCAGTTTGCCTGTATAGGCTTCACGGGCTGTTTTTCCGTCGAGGATTTTCATGGATTCAAGGGTAGCACAGATTTTAAAAGTTTTCTAATTCTAAGGCTTCGCAGATCGGCTTAAAAGCCTCGATTATTAAAATAGAAGACTTGACGGCGTGCGGTATTCACTTTCCCATCACTACAGTTAACTATAGTGCTCATAAACGAGACATCGCCCCCGCCTTTATTCACCCCTCTCCCACCTCGCGAAAATCCCCGCCGGCAGAAGCCTTCCGGTGTTCGACTCCTCTATCGCCAACTCCCCCGTCTCCACCCTCCCCCCGAATTTTTTCTCCAGCCCAATTAAATTATTCTTATATGCCAAAGCCGAATACCCCGCAGAATACCCGTTTATTATAAAGAAGATCGGCTTGTCAGATAAAATCTTCAAACAATTTTCCACCAACGGCAAGAAGTGCTCCTCAATTTTCCATAATTCTTTCTTTGCTCCGTGGCCAAAAGCCGGAGGATCCATGATGACGGCATCGTATTTCCTATCTCTTTTTATTTCTCTTTCTACGAAGACGCGGGCATCATCCAATATCCATCGTATAGGCTTGGCAGACAGGCCGGATAGCTCGGCGTTTTCCTTTGCCCAGTTCAAAGCAGAATTCGAAGCGTCCACATGCACCACTTTCGCCCCGGCCTTCGCGCAGGCGAGCGAAGCGCCTCCCGTATATCCGAAAAGATTCAAGACCTCGATATCTTTTTTCTCAGAATTCTCAATTACCCTCTTTATCCACTCCCAATTCACTGACTGTTCCGGAAATAATCCCGTATGCTTAAAAGGCGTCGGCTTTATATGGAACTTGAGATCGCCGAGACCGATCGTCCACTTTTCAGGAGTCCCCTCCTTTATCTTCCACTGCCCATCTTTGCCCTCACGAGAAAACACAGCATCTGCCTTAACCCACTCTTCAGGATAACTCTTCCTCCATAGAGCCTGCGGATCCGGACGACTCATAACAATGTCGCCGAAGCGCTCCAGCTTCTCTCCTTCTCCCGAATCCATGAGTTCGTAGTCTCCGGAAGGTCTTGCTACCAGTATGCTGGAATGGCTCAGTTTGCTTTTTTAAATATGAATACGGACGTGATGAAAAGTA
>JAUYLM010000080.1 GCA_030698965.1 bacterium | reverse complement strand
GAAAAGGAGGTGGCGGCGCAACCAAAGCTACCTGACTTCGCAGAATTCGAAGCCATACCGTTCTAACCTATGCCACATGAATCAGGTGTTCTCTTGGTACAGAGATACCTGATTCATGTTCTTTCTACAATAGTGAAACTTCGTTTTTTTATTAAGTAATCCGGCAAGGCAGAAGAGCTTGCCTGTTACAACGGCAAGTTGCCCGGTTGAGTGAGGCTGAATTTAATGTGGACACAAAACGACACGGTGTAAAAAGCCCATCCTTTTTTCTATTTCGGATATTTTTGTTTAAGCGAAAGGAGATAGTCGCAAATGCTGATCAACTTAGAGGGAAGGCGCAATATAATCTCGAACCCGGCAGATGTAGCAAATATCGTGCACAACATACTGTGGGGTGAAGAAGTATTTGACAGGGAGAAAGAACACTTCTGGACGTTCGGACTTAGGCGGGATAATTCAATTAAGTATATAGATTTAATATCGCTCGGAACAATTGATAGTGCAGTGGTACACCCAAGAGAGAGTTTTAGGCGAGCAATTCACGAGGGGATAGTAAGCCTGGTGTTTGTTCATAACCACCCATCTGGCGCACTTAATTGTAGCGAGCAAGACAAAGGCATGTGTAGCCGCCTTGTCAAGGCAGGAATTATTATAGCAATCGAGGTTCACGACTTTATCATCGTAGGAAATACAGCAACGAGAGAAGACACACCTGGATTTCAATCATTTAAAGAAATTGGAAACTTGTAAAAAGAATAGAGTCGGAGTTGGGACAAAATGAATAACTTTACAAAAGGAGTGTCTGATGAAAAGTTCGTACGATTTTTACGAGGGCGCCGATTTCATCGGCAGTAAGAACGAAGTTATATCCGTGCTCCAGAGCATAACGGATATAGAGAATATGAAGATAGTGAGGAAATCAGAAAGGCGTTGGGCAGTCTTCTCGGGGCAAAGCTGCTTTATCATCCCTGAGTGGGAAATGCCGATGGATGCATTGGCATGGCTTAAATTAATGGAATAGAAAGGAGCAGATGGATGAAGGAGGTGCCAATTTGATATCATGCCAGACAATCGTTGTTGAAATCCCATCAGACTCGTCACCAGAAAAAAGTAGCATACAAGTCATATTCCAGCATGTAGAGGCGACCAATCCTTCAAAACTGGAGTACGATGTATTCGCGCAACTGAAATCTACATTAGGAGAAATTTTGAAGACGCTACAAGAAAGGAGTTGAACTATGCTAGGCCAACTTTCAGAACATACAAATGGTTACGCTTTAGTGTTGACACTCCACAGGGAGGACTTAGTCACGGCAGGATTAACCGTTGACAAAGCAAACAGTATTTCAGATGAGAAGTTAATTGTTATAGCAGATAAATTAGGGTCCGCACTATTAGATTGCGGTTATTGGGACTGTTTGTCGGGTGTGCTTGACTATTTTGGAATGAAAAGGAAAGGAGAATGAGATGGTAAAAATAGAAGCATTGGCAAAGTTTTTGGATTGTGATATAGAGGAAATTTTCGAAGAGGGGGAGATGCTTTGCCTTGGAAAGAAAGAGTATCTTGTTCTTACGGATGAGGAAGCAGATATTAAAGCAGCGGAAGAAATCCTTGAGAGCGCATGGGCATTCAATAAGGGTTTTTTGGATTGTCACAGTGATGTTATATCAAAAATGCCAGATAAGAGTTTTTCTAAAATTCAGGAGATGTGTGAAAATGCAAATCCTATTATCCTTGCATTAATCCAGGACAAAGATCATTTTGTCGAGGATGCAATATCCTGCGATGGTAGAGGACATTTCCTCTCAAGGTATGATTCTGAGGAAAATGAGGAAGGCGAATATTTTATTTATAGAGTCAGTTAATCACAACGGGAAAGGAGAATTGTGGAATTGAATAATCCTGTGATAGAAAACAAAGCATTGTATCAGGCATATCACAAAGAATTTAAACAGATCTTCGATTTACCACTCTCGAAGTTCCTCGACCCACAAAACATTGTCCACTTATTATGCGGGTTCGACATCGTAGGTTTTGACAAAGAACTTGACACTCCTGTGGAAGTTTCAATGACAGAGTATATAGCTAAGATTTATGGGAAACGTGGAGTAGAAATAATTGAGAAGCTTATCGGATTTTCAGCAGTAAAATAAACCCGGACGAGTGTTGGTGTCTCGCCCGGGCATTCATGTGGTATTGCAAAAAAGGAGCATCTGTAATATATCACAGGAAAAACATTTTACAAGGGTATTTAGATTTATTCCTTTAATTATGTTATTTTATTTAGTATACATTCGTGTGAAAAAAGGAGCAAGCTATGATATTAAGGATAAACAGGGGCGTGGCAAATGGAAATTCCTATTGCTATTGGAGCGTAGACAGTGGACAGATATATGAAGGTGGGATTTATCATGATCGGGAATGGTCTGCTATTTTCGGTAGGCAAGTAACGATAAAGGAAAAAAGCTTTGCGTCTGTAGATATCGTGCTAGGCGAACATTCAAAACGTTTTAACTTCGGGAAGGTGTTTTCTATCGTTAGCAAATCGGAAGAAGCGATAGAAAAAGAACTCTGTGAAATTAGAAAGACAGTTCTCGAATGGTTCGATACTATCGACTTCCACGAGAATTTTACCATAGAATTAGCCCCAACAAAGAGGGCGCAATGAACAAGGCTACGGCGGGCAAAATAGGAAAGGTTATGGAAAAAATAGAGGAAGATATCGAAGCAGCGCTGACAATTAAGATAAATCGAATGTACACGCCAATTAATTGTTGCAGAAATTGGGGTAAAGTACCGGCAAATAACAGGTTATGCCGGTACTTAAATGTAGACGGATGCCTTGACATGGAATGTACCTGGAACTTAGAGAGGAATCCGGGACATTGTCTGTATGAGGGAAGAAGTATTCGGAATAATAACAACGGAATGAGACGGATATATTTAATATCCGGCCCGGTTGAGGCGGGATGCGAATTGGATGCGATTGTTCTTTGTTGTCCGACGTGCGATGTTAATAAGGTCTGCTCTCTACTGCCGGGAGTGGTAGCGAGAAGTAAGGGGGTGGTAGTATGAATACAGAGAACGACTGGATGAATGCAACCGGATTCGAGACAAAAATTTCCCTGCTATGGTGGCAGAAAGAGGGATTAAGCTACACAGCTAGCGGTTACGGTAGAAAAATACCGACACGGTGGATGATTAAGTTCGAAAACAGGTGGTATAGGATTCATTGTGCTATATGGAGAAAGAGCGGTAAACTTTTTATCCGTCGTAAAGGCAGAGAGTTTTCCATCATAGAATTAAACAACGAAAGGGAGGTGTGTAACTATGGGAAGCCATAGAATAAACAGGAAGATGTTAGAGCTTAAGGCAGAACGGATTAACACGGTATTGAAAATGCCTTTAGTGTATTGCAACAAAGAAGGTGGCGGGGCGGCTCCTTATAAGGCCAATGTTGGACATTATCATATTGATGGTGCCTATGGTGGCTTTTCACTTCACCAGACGGAGAATGAGCACGGGGGTGTTCGCAATGTATTCGGTATTGGGCATATTCCAGCAAGGGAACTTTTTAACTTAATGGCCGCCTTTTTGGAAGGCGTTAGGGCGGCCGGGGAAGTCACAGTATGAAAAGAACTAAAAAATTTATCGCGAAATGTTTGTTGCGGAGGGCGTACAACAAGTTTTTGCAGAACCGAGATAGCTGGGAAAGTTGCTGGGAAATCCAGGTGAATGACTGGCTTGCGAAAAGATAAAAATTCACAAGATAGAAAGGAGTTGCAAATGTTGAACATGATTGAAAGGACACAATTTGAGATGTTAAAACTAGAGCTATCCAATGTCAAACAGATGTTGGATATTACCAGGGGGGACATCATAATAAAGTGCATTGCTTGCGAAGAGCTTGTTAGGGAAACAGTCAGGAATTGTATTCCACTCGATGTTAGGGGGGAGCGGACAAAACATATGCAGAGAAATCTGTGTGCCTCATGTCCTTTATATGATTACCATTTAGAATATAAACGGGTGAGAATGTGACCACAAAAACAATACCGGAATCATGGACAGGACAAGATCTTCAACAGGAGTTGCAACATATTTTTGATGCAGACTACTCGCCAGCAGCAGTTCAATTGGATTTATCGCTAATGCTTCGATTAACAGAGCAGCGTAGGAAGGAAGCCAAGAAAA
>JAUYLM010000013.1 GCA_030698965.1 bacterium | reverse complement strand
CGCACCATGACTAAATTCGATTACATCAAAGGCACCGCTTTCTTTCGAGATTCTTTCTTACCGTTTTCTGATGCTAACCTGAGTATCGCAAGTTCTCCTGTGCTCTACGGTCTTTCCGTTTACACCGTCTTCAGTTTGAATTGGAACAAGGAAGAAAGTAAACTGTATGCCTTCCGCCTGGAAGATCACTTCCAGCGACTTATCTCATCTTCAAAAATAATGGATTTCCATTCTTTTGCAGAGAAATGGGATTATAAGAAATTCAAGGATATGACAATGGAGCTGGTAAAAAGAAACGGCATCAGGGAGGATGCGTTGGTACGGGTTTCTATTTTTGCCGATGCATTATGCGCGGGAACCAAGATTCACGGTCTTGAGCACGCAGTCAGCGCATATATTTATCCCATGGGAGAGATTCTTCCCAGATCTGGAATAAATGTCTGCGTTTCCACGTGGCGTCGAAATCCTGACAATGCCATTCCATCGCGCGCAAAAGTGAATGGCGGGTATGCCAATGTCTGCCTTATGAGAAATGAGGCTATAATGAATGGATATGATGATGCCATTGCTCTAGATTTAGAGGGTAATGTGACTGAGGGAACAGTCGCAAACCTTTTCCTTGTGCGGGGCGGGAAGCTCATAACTCCTTCAGCAAATTTTGATATTTTAGAGGGGATTACTCGGGATAGTATTATGAAAATAGCTAAGGATGCGGGATTGGAGATTATTGAAAGGACAATAGCAAGGAGTGAGCTATATATAGCTGATGAGGTATTCATAACCGGCAGTTCGGCACGCATAACTCCGATACTTTCTATTGATAAAAGGGCAGTTGGAAGCGGTAAAATAGGCCAAATAACCGAGGAATTATCAAGGAAATATGAGGAAGCGCAAAAGGGAGTGAATGGGGAGCATGGAGAGTGGAGGACTGTGTGCCCCTTGACTTAGAATTAGTTCCATGCTATGCTATTGACAGTTCAATTTTAACGAGGCTTATATGCCTCATTCTAATTTGCTCTTTGACAAACCAATGTTAAAAGCTTTCTCGGAAGAAGGCGTGGTTATGTTACTGGGCAATGCAGTGGAGGAACTCTATGAAGAAGAAAAAGGATCAGAATCTGTGCGCCGACGAAGGCGTACGGCCGGGATTCATCTGGGGGGCAGCGGTGGTTATCATCCTTGCCTTCTCAGCGGTCTTACTTCTCGTCGGTGGACGCTATAAGCGGGCACCGATCGAGCAGTCTGTTGCGGTTCAGACGATGCCGGCTCCTGTCGAGTCGCGCGTCACAACGGAACCGCCGGAGCCTATGGTTCCGGTGGATGACGGATCGTTGATCGTGGTAGAGAAAGGAGCATCGTTTACGATGGCTCCGATTTCGACCACAAATCAACCCGTTCCCCCAGACCCGTTCCTTAAGAAGTAATTTCGGTAAACCCACAAACAAAAAACGCAGAAACCAAAGAAAGCAAGATAGACAATGAAAAAAACAGTAAAATCAATCATCGGCTCAGTTATCGTTGTAATCGCGATGTCAGCGAACTTCGTTGGCGCGCAGGAAAAAGGCGGTGGAGGAGGCGGAGGTGGCGGAGAAACTCAAATCTCATCACCCGTTCCAGCAACACCAACTCCTGTCGTGATTCCGGCGCAATTGCCGTTCATCGCTAGCCAGGATGCTCTTCGTGAGTATGCACTGGCGCAGGTTGTTCGCGGGTCCAGATCCATTGAGGCGAACAGTATCGACTGGAGCTTCAATGAGAACTTCACGTCAGTGGAAGCATTCGGAAACGGGGCAGAGGATGTGCTGAACAAGCTCTTCTCGTTCGACTTCAAGTACCGCCTGACCAATCCTGACGATAAGATCACGGGAAGTGTGTGGCTGTCTGACAGCTCCGGCCAGACCATCTTCTATGGTCGTGCGGATTACGCTGCGGCCAAGGAGGTTAAACCTCAATACGGAATCTGGATGCAGCATATTCCTATTCTCTCGGGAGTTCGGTCAGCAGAAGTGCTGGCTATCGGAGAGGACGGTACAACGGCAAATAGAATTCCATTGGAGGTTAACCGACACGGTCAGGTTCTTTTTGGAAGCTGGCTTGCTGGTGCCGTAAATGGCATTCTGTCTGCGAAGTTTTCGGACGGTCAGGTTGCGACATATAAACTGTCGAGTCCAACCAGTCAAATGGTGGGAGCGTCGACTGAAGCTGATTCTTCCTGGAAGATCGACAGTCACTACGTCTATCCTCTGTCGGAGAAGCCCAAGGTCGTCAAGATCATTGAGACTTGGAATCGCCCGACTGTTCTGATCGACGTTGCCGTCGGCGAGGTGGTCACGTTCGATGTGACTGGAATTGTCCAGATGAATGGAGTAACATCGTTTGAGAGGCCTGCGGCCATGATCTTTACAGATCAAGACGGACGTATGAATGGGGCAAAGCTTTCTGGAGAAACCACACAGATTGACTTCCCAACTGCCGGACAGTACCGAATCCGGTTTGACTGGGTAAATTTCGGTCAGCCCGGCACTTTGTACACCGGTCCGCAAGACGACGGCCATGGCAAAGGCTAAACAAAACAAGGGAGTTAATCCCTGGAAATTAACATTGGTTTGAACAAAAAGGGGCCACTATGCTTAACCGCTGGTGGCCCTTTACTATTGCAATTTTTAATGAACTGGGTTAAAGTATGTCAACTATGTCACAAGATAAACTAATACACCTAAGGAATAAGGAGACAGGGGAACTGTATATTACCCGCAAGAACAAGAAGACTGTTGAGAAGAAAATAGAGCTGAAAAAGTACAGCAAATCCCTTCGAAAGCACGTCCTTTTCAAAGAAGCAAAGAAGTAGCATAATGTAGGTACAGGGAGATTAGTTTAGTGGTAGAACAAGAGCCTCCAAATCTCTTGGCAGGGGTTCGATTCCTCTATCTCCCGCAGTTGACAAGTTACTTTTTGTGATGTTAAGATTTAGTCTGAACTTGTATGCAAATAGCAGATATAAAGGTCCTTTCTCTCGAGGACATTAAAGGCTATATTGAGAGAGACTGTTTCCAAAACCAGCAATGGTATGGAGACGACACGTACTGGGTCCTGGACCTAGGCACGGACACAATGTACCGGGAGCTTCGTGCCTGGTGCGAAAACAGGAGTCGTAAGACAGAGTATCATAAAACTCTGTTCTACCACTCTATTCCTAACGGGAAATGGTTTGTTGGTCTGATTGACAAATGATCAACTGCCATTTTTACACAAACTGCGGTACCTCATGCACCGCGGTTTTTATTTATTAAAAAACTTTCTCGCCTCCTTCTCTATTTTTCCAATATGATCAGGATCAAACCATTTTATTCGTTTGTCTTTCTTGAACCAAGTCATCTGTCTTTTGGCATAATGCCATATTTCTGTTTCCAATTTTTTATTCATTTCATCCAGAGTAATTTTCTTTTGAAGGTAAAGCGCTAGGTATCTGTACTCCAGCCCAAGCTCATTCATACGCTTCCAGGACAGACCATCTTTATGAAGTTTTCTTGCTTCTTCTAACATTCCTTTTTTTAGGCGCTTTTCTAGTCTTATCTTTATCTTTTTTCTCAAATCCTCTGCGGGTAAATCTAATCCGATGAAGAGAGGATCATATTTCAATATCTTTCTGATAGGAGGGACTTTTCCAAGAACTCCGGCTATCTCTATGGCGCGGATTATTCTCCTTGAATTATGCGAATCGATGCCACTCGCTCTTTTGGGGTCAAGTTTTTTCAAAATTTTCATTAGTTCACTTGAAGTCTTTTTTGAAAGTTTTTTTCTTAATTCAGGATTAGGAGGAACTTCCGGGAGAATGATTCCGTCCACGAGAGCTTGAATGTAGAAGCCGGTGCCTCCGCAGATGATCGGTAGTTTATTTCTATGTATGATATCTTCTATAATCTCTTCGGCGTGTCTAACATATTTAACTACGGAAAATTGCTTTTTTGGGTCAGCGACATCTAAAAGATGGTGTGGTACGCCCCCCATTTCTTTCTTTGTGATCTTGCCGGTTCCAATATCCAGGCCTTCATACACCTGCCTGGAATCAGCAGAGATAACTTCGCCTTTGAATTTTTTCGCGAGTTTTACGGCCAAGTCGCTCTTGCCTGTGGCTGTGGGGCCGAGGATTACGAGAATCTTTTTCATTGTGCCGCGGGAGAGACTCGAACTCTCATGGATTTCTCCACACGATTTTGAGTCGTGCGCGGATACCAATTTCGCCACCGCGGCATATACCCATAGTCTACTAGAAATGCGCAGAAAATCAATTGATGATAAAATATATACATGCCCGCCGGATCACACTATTTCGGAGATTCAGTTTTTTGGATTGAAGTGGAAAAGATCAAGCCGAATCCATATCAGCCAAGAAGAGAATTTGACAATGCCCGCCTACATGACTTGGCGGAGTCTATACGCATGTATGGCATTCTTCAGCCGCTGATTGTTACAAGGAGGGAATTTGAAAAGCCCGATGGGGGACTTGCGGTGGAATACGAACTCATTTCCGGAGAGCGTCGGCTACGCGCCTCCAAGCTCGCGGGGCTTGCTCAAGTACCGGCGCTAATTCGGCATGGTGAAGAAGATTCACGGATCAAGCTTGAACTGGCTATCATAGAAAATCTCCAGAGGGAGGATATAAATGCCGTGGACCGTGCCCGCGCTTTTGACAGGCTGGCGAAGGAATTCCACATGAAGCACAACCAGATTGCGGAGAAGGTCGGTAAGAGTCGCGAGTATGTTTCCAACACCATGCGCATACTGGCTTTGTCCGAGGAAATGCTGAATGCGGTTTCTGAAGGAAAAATTTCAGAAGGGCATACGCGCCCCCTTCTTATGCTCGTGGATTATCCGGCGGAGCAAATGACTCTTTTCAAGGAAATTACCATAAAGAAAATGAGCGTACGCGAAGCAGAAGCTTTCGCCAGAAGGGTTGCTTCCGACAGGGTTCGCAAGCGTGACTGGTCGCTGGAGCCGGAGATAGCGGAAATGGAAAGAAGGTTCAAGGAGATGCTTGGCACCAAAGTGTCGATCAATAAGAATGAGGGGGGCGGGCGCATCACCATTGATTTTTATGGACCGGAGGATATACAGAGGATCCTCGAAAAGATTTCAAATGAAGGAGCTAAAACTGTCGCGGCCAATGCTCCCGCTGAGATATCTGATTCCACGCCACTTCAGTTAACTGAAGTGGCTGTGGATGACAGGCCTAAGGAGGAGGTGGTAAAGGAGGAGAATGAGGAGATTTATTCCATAAAGAATTTTGGGGTTTAGCTACTCCTTCTTCTTCCTCCCAAACCCTCCTTTTCTTACTGCTTTTGGCTTGCTAAAAATATCAATTGCCCGTTCTAATGTAATATCATAAGGATTATCACCTTCCTTTTCCTTTATCGATCTGAAATCTTTCTCGTGAACCACATACGGACCGAAGCGTCCGACATTGGCGGTAATTGGGAGGTTCGTGCCCGGATGATTGCCTAGTATTTTCGGCAAACTCAGATATCTCAATGCTTGTTCTACGGAGATGTTTCCCAGATCCACGCCTTTTGGTATAGAAGCCATTCTAGGCTTCACGGCTGCCGGTTCCCCTTTCTTTTTCTTGCCTTTTACTTTCGGAGCTTTCTCACCAAGCTGGACATACGGCCCAAATCTTCCGACTAACACATATATGGGAAGTCCGGTAGCAGGATCTGTTCCTATCGGTTCATCTTTCTTTATTTCCGTACCGTCAATCATTAAGGCACCTTCACAATCAGGATACTTAGAACATGAGAGAAATTTACCGCCACGGCCAAGCTTTACGACCATAGAGGTACCGCATTTCGGACACTTATGCTTCTCATCGGCATCGCCGAGAGTCGTGATCTTTGCAGTTTTTTCTTTTGCTTTGACTTCCTTCAAAAAGGGGGTGTAGAATTTCTTGAGCGTAGTCAAATACTCTTTTTTCCCGGCGGCAATATCGTCCAGGGAATCCTCCATCTCCGCCGTGAATGTATCGCTGATATAATTCATGAAATTGTCTTCAAGGAACGTAGAGACAACATCTCCCGTATCCGTCGGCTTCAGAGCCTTATTTTCTTTTTCTACATAGCCCCGCTCTTCAATGGTCCTTATGATTGATGCATAAGTTGAAGGACGGCCGATGCCCCTTTTTTCAAGCTCTTTGACAAGCCCGGCTTCGCTGTACCTAGAAGGCGGCTGGGTTTCTTTTTCCTCGCTTTTTATTTCTTTTAAATCCAGCTCATCTCCCTTGGAAAGCTTTGGCAGTTCCACATCTTCTCCTCTTGCTCCGGGATCGGCTTCCAGCCAGCCGGGAAAAAGGACTCTGGATCCGTTGGCGTGGAAATCAGGAATGGCATCTCCCTTTATATTCGCTATGATCTTTGTTCTGAGCATCTCCGCGTCTGCCATTTGGGAAGCCACCGTTCTTTGCCATATGAGCCTATAAAGCTTCTTTTGCTCGTCATTTATTCCAGCGCTATCAACATCTATATGCGAAGGGCGGATGGCCTCATGGGCCTCCTGCGCATTCTTGCTCTTTGTCGCGTAGGTTCGGAATTGAAGATACTTCTTTCCGTATTTATTTTCTACGACAGAGGCGATCTGGCCCAAAGCCATTTTGCTCAATGTCGTGCTATCCGTCCTCATGTATGTGATGTGTCCGGCTTCGTAGAGTCTTTGTGCTATCATCATAGTTCGTGATGGAGTAAAGCCGAGTCTCGAGCTTGCGACCTGCTGGAGAGTAGAGGTAATAAAGGGCGCGCGAGGGGAGCGCTTCATGGTGCTTTCTTCTACATCCAGGACTTCCCAATTGCCGTCTTTCCCTTTTTTTATAATATCCTTCACCTCTTTCTCATCGGTTGGTTCCTTGGAACATGTCAGAAGAAGGGGAGTTTTGTTTTTTGTTATTGTATCGGCGGTTATGACCCAGAATTTTGTGGATTTGAACGCGCGTATCTCCCTTTCGCGCTCCATGATGATGCGCAATGCCGGTGACTGCACTCGTCCCGCGGAAAGTCCGTACCGCACTTTTTTCCAGATCAGCCCGGAGAGATCGTACCCGACTAGCCTGTCCAATACGCGCCGAGCTTCCTGAGCCATCCTCAGATTGCCATCTATTTCCCTGGGGTTCTCCATGGCTTCCTGTATGGCTTCTTTTGTAATCTCATGGAAGACAACGCGCTTGGGATTCTTCAGATTCGTCGCTTCAGCGATGTGCCAGGCGATCGCTTCTCCCTCGCGGTCGGGGTCGGTCGCGAGTATCACCTCATCGGCTTTTTTTGCCAGCTGGCGTATTTCATCAACTACGGATTCTTTGCCAGGAGAAATTTCATAATGAGGAATGAATCCTCCCTCTATATCGATGGCTTTCTTGTTGCTCTTAGGCAGATCGCGGATATGCCCGACGCTCGCCTTGACGGTGTATTTGCCGTCGAGATATTTGGAAATTGTTTTCGCCTTTGCCGGCGACTCGACGATTAATAATTTCATTACGAATGTAAGTATTACACGAGAATAGGAAATGTAGCAAATTAATTTAGGAAAATTGGCTCGCCTATCTTGCGGTCGGAAGACCTTTTCCACCCCGCATTCGCTCCTGGAAAAGGCTTCCTCCCCGTAGGCTCGCACAATTTTCCGCAATATCTTGCATATATAAAAAACCACCCGTAGCGCGTGAGGCGCGGCGGGTGGTGAAGTTGATTACTCGATGTAGATGTTGTCCTTCGGGTAAATCTTATCAGAGACCCCGATAGTCATAGCTTGGAGCATTGCTGCCAGCGAAGCTGAAACAAGATAGTCATGATGCCACTCAAGGCCGCTTGATCCGACTATCAGTCCATTCCGGTATTCGCTTCCGCCGTATTTGAAATCTCCTTTTCTGAAAAGGTATGGCGCATCGCGCTGCACCAAATGACTTGGAAGGTCAGTTCGCCATGTGAGGCCGACTTTGTCGCCTGCTAAAAGGTCGTACTTTCTTGGCCATTTGCTTTGGTCCAGTTCACCAATTCCTCCTGACCACAGAACACTCGGACGGGTAGCGTCAAACCTTGTTACCCCTGGATCAAGGACGACTGTCCATACTACCATTCGATTTGTTGATTTAATCAGAGATTCAATCCCTGGTCTAAGGATTGCGACAGCGGCTTCCACCATTTCTTCCGTTAACAGAGCTGACATATCTAGAATTCCTTTCGTTTGGATTTCTCACTTTCCGTTCTATTTCTATCTTCTTACTTCGTGTGTGTCAAGTTCTATTGACAGTCTACAGAAGTCAGGTAATGTTAGCCACAGAACCGAGGGGTAGCCACCTCGTTTTCCAATAGCACGGCTACAAACAACTATAAGGAATTATGAGGAAATCAAACTTGCCTCCAGCTGGCGGAAACCTGTTTCAGGGAATCAAGCAAAAGTGCGACAAGGCACAGGCCGACGGAATCAAACTCATCAAGCTCTCCATCGGCCAGCCGAAAGGTCCGGCCCTGGAACCAGCTCGAATCGCCGCTGCAAAGGCGATTATGTCCGATAAAGAATCCATGCACGAATATCAGGATAACGGTTCGCCCGGAGTCCCAAACTTTGCGCTCAAATTTGTCCAGGCACATGTAAAAACCAACTTGCCTTATTTGCCGGAAGGCTCTATCGACTTCCTGCCGATACCCGGCATGAAGCCGATGTTCGGAATGGTTATCGATGCGATGGGAGGCTGGTGCGATCCTGGAAAAACATACCCCACTGTCGTGGGTACCATGACTAAGCCAGGGTATCCGACACCGGCTGACCAATGCCTCATGCGTCCTCATGTAGAACACCTCCATCTCTCGATGGATCCGAAAAATGGTTTCCTCTTCAATCCTGGAGAGGTGATCGGCAAAATGTCCGGAGAGCCGGGGAACAAGCTGCTGATGCTGAATTTCCCTCACAATCCAACGGGGATCGTGGCAAAAAGAAAATGGCTGCGGGAACTATGCGGTTTATGCGAAAAACATGGAGTATATGTTTGCTGTGATTCCGCATATTCCATTCTGTCGCATACCGACGAAGCGACCACCCTCACGGACATTGCCGTGGAATTCCCAGATCTCAATTGGGCCGAAGCATTCTCTGCTTCCAAGTCCGGTAACAATACCGGCTGGAGGATTGGAGCCATGATCGGCTCTCCGGAGTTCATCAGCGACATCAAGAGGATCAAGGGAAATACAGATAGCGGTTTTGCGGCGCCTTTGGCTGCCGGCATCCTTGACCTCTATGAGAACCACATGCACGAGATCAATGCCGTTCGCTCGCTCTACAAGAGTCGTCTTGATCTCGTCACCGATATCCTTGAGGGCAACGGCATGCGCTTGGCAGTCAGGCCAGAAGGAGGATTCTTTCTTCTCTTCGACTGTCCAAAGAAAGCTTTTGGACAGGGTATTGCATCCTCCGATCATTTCAACGATCTAATGATCGCGAATGCCGGTATTGTCGGCGTTCCGTTCGATCCCTGGATTCGCTACGCAGTATGCGCGGCAGATATCGAAGAAGTGAAGGGGGAAATCTCGTGTGGATTTGAGAAGGCTGAAGTCAGCTACTGAATCCCGTTCATAATTTCGTTCTTCTACTCAAACTTCCGCCAAGCGTTCGCGCCTGGCGGTTGTCTTTTTTTATTTGCTTTAAATTGTTGACATTTCCCCCTCTAATAAGTAGGCTTTGGTTAGACCAAGAGATCAAGCAGTATCTCCAATGTCCTTTTCCACCCACTGCCTAACAACTTACAGGAGACCAGACCATGCCAATGTCAGAGTCGTTTCAAGATCGGTTGTTTCCGAACCTTCCTCGAATAGTGGAACATTTCGGTACACCCTTCCATATATATGATGAGAAGGGAATTAGAAAAACACTTCAATCCTTGATCGGCGCATTCTGCTCGCGCAGAATTGATTTCAAGGAATTCTACGCCGTCAAGGCCCTGCCGAAGCTGGACATTATGCATATCATCAAAAGCGAAGACTGCGGCTTTGATTGCAGTTCAATCCCCGAGCTCCGTCTCGCGTATGATGTGCAGGCGACGCCGGACGATATCATGTTCACCTCGAATAACACCTCACAGGAAGAATTTAAAGAGGCAATGACAGTTAGATGCATACTGAATCTCGATGATGAAATCTTCATTGACAAAATTCCGGGGAATTTTCCCGAACTTGTCTCTTTCAGGCTTAACCCCGGGAATCGAAAGACCGGAGATGAAGTGAATTCAATTATCGGCAATCCGGTTGATTCAAAATACGGTGTGCCGATTGAAAATATTGTTCGGGCTTATGGACGAGCCAAAGGCAAAGGCGCGACTAGCTTCGGCCTTCATACCATGGTGTGCTCGAATGACTTGGATTATACGCACCTTGTCAGTACGCTCTCCCTGCTCCTGGAAGTATCGGCTTTAATCTATAGGGAGCTCGGCATTCGTATTCAGTTTGTGAATGTCGGAGGGGGAGTCGGAATTCCTTATCGTCTGGAAGACAAGTCCTTCAATATGGAGGGTTTCGCAGAGGCGGCGAAAATCCTTCTTTTGAGATTCGAAGCATTCCATCGTTTTGTTCCAAAGCTCTACATGGAAAGCGGCCGGTACGTGACTGGTCCTCATGGAGTGCTCGTCAATCGAGTGATCAATGTGTACGAGAAGTATAAAAGCTTCGTGGGGGTGGAAGTGGCGATGCCGGCTCTCATGAGGGTAGGTATGTATTCCTCCGCTTATCACCACTGCACTGTTCTGGACAAGAACTTCATTCCCAAAGATGGTCCGACGAGGATCGTGACGATCGCCGGCTCCATTTGCGAGAATTGCGATGTGCTTGCGAGAGATATTCTCCTGCCGGTTGTTGAAGAGGGAGACTATATCATCACGCATGACACAGGAGCGCATGGTTCGGCGATGGGATTTAACTATAACGGACGAACTCGTCCTCAGGAACTCCTTCTCAATGACCACTCTGTTCTACGCATCGGCGTGGCGGAAACATATGAAGATCTGGAGCGTCATGGGGATTATAAGGAAATATCTCTCAGCTAGACATTTCCAGATATTGCAAAATTGCCAGGCGCAAACTCGCGTCTGGCAATTCTTTTAAACCACCCTCACCACTCCCATTTCTTCTTTTATAAACCCTTCAAGTTCCAGCGTTGAAATTATCAGATTTGCCCTTTGCGTTTCCAATCCCGATTGCCTAACCAAAACATCCTTGCTCACTGGTCCTTTCAATAAAATATTTATTATTTCTCTGTCTACATTTCCCAGAGACTTGAGGCGAAGATCATCCAAAGGCAATATACTCTGCCCATTTCTCCTCGCGAACCCGATAAATTCCAGCAGATCATCGACGCATGTCACCGGCGTCGCGCCATTGCGTATGAGCATATGCGGTCCGGCGGAAAGAGGAGAAAAGATCGGTCCAGGAATCGCGGCAACATCACGATTGTAGTCCATTGCTCTGGCATAAGTAATGAGCGTGCCAGATTTCAGTCCGGCTTCTACAACGAGAGTTGCATGCGAGACTCCTGCCATCAGACGGTTTCGGGAAGGGAATGTCCATTTTGCCGCTTTCTCCAAAGGATCGAATTCCGAAAGAAGCGCGCCTCCGCTCTCGACTATGTCTTCCGACAGCCCGGCATGAAAGCTCGGATATATGACGGAGGGATCAAGGCCGGAACCCGGAAAAGAAATTGTATAAATATTATTTTCAAGCGCAGAACGATGCGCGATGCTGTCTACACCTAGGGCTAGCCCGGAAACAATGCAAACAGGATAGCCTTTCAATCCGGCAATTAATTTCTCCACTGCTTCTTTTGCATAATTCGAATACCTGCGAGATCCGACAACGCAAAGAATCCTGACATCCTTATCAAGTAGCGGTTCTATATTTCCGCGAACAAAAAGGCTCTGTGGAGGATCATTGATTTCCTTGAGCAAAGGAGGGAAGTCCCTGTCTTCTCTGTTGATAATTTTAAGTGGTTGAAATGTTGGAGCATTTTCATGAGATTATTAATCCCGCTATTATAGCATCAATTGCAAGTTATCCACATATTTTTATTGACGGTGAACAGTCGTTCACCTATACTATATACATCAGACATTAATTATTAATTTAATAAAAAAATCCAATGACTACATACAATTTAATGAAAAAGCTTTATAGGGAAATAGACCGGTTGAATGAGGAAATAGATATGAGGATAGAGAGAGGGTTGTCATACAAGGTCTTGGCTCGCCGGCACAAGTATCTTATGGAGGAGCTTCGATCTATCGATCCTCAGCCTATTGTCTCAAGGGGAATTATGAACCGTCTTGCACAATATGTTTCAGTATTTTTGGTATAATTAAAAATATGAATGAATACCGCAATAAAATAGTTTCTTTCTATAGAAATAAAAAAAGAATGCCAAGCTATCAGGAGATCATGGACCTTCTTGGCTTCAAGTCCAAGAATGCGGTGTATAAGCTTGTGAACAAGCTGGTTGCGGAGAAAATTGTTTCGAAGGACGGGCAGGGCCGGCTCATACCTAATAAGCTGACAGGAGAAATTCCTCTCCTTGGTCTTGTGGAAGCGGGCATACCGACTGCTACTGATGAGGTGGCTTTGGATACTATGAGCCTGGATGAGTATCTTGTGTCCAATCCAGACAAATCTTTTATCCTAAGAGTGAAGGGTGATTCAATGATTGAAGAGGGGATTCGGGAAGGCGACCTCGTCGTAGTAGAGAGGAAAGAGAATCCAAAAGAAGGTGATATTGTCATTGCTGAAGTGGATGGGGGATGGACGATGAAATTTTTAAGAAAGAAGTCGGGCAAGAACTATCTTGAGCCGGCAAATCGCAACTATAAGCCTATTTATCCAGAATATGATCTTCGCATAGCCGCAGTAGTGAAGGGGGTGATAAGGAAGTATTAAAACAAAAGAAAATTAGAACATAAGTTACTATAAATATGAAAAAATATTGGGAAAAAATAAGGGACGAGCAGAGAAATGTTCGGATGGCAGTAAGAGAAAAGATGCTCGCTTCCATCACAGCGGCATTTGGGCTTATAGTGGGTCTGGCCTGGAATGATGCTGTCAGAGGAGCTATTGAAAGTTTTTTTCCGCCTGGGGAAGGTATTCTACTAAAATTTGTCTACGCCATTATCGTTACCATAATTGTAGCCGCATTTATTTACTATGTTTCAAAGTGGTTCTCGACCGAAGATAAGTAAAAAAATAAAAGAAAAAACCCTGCCTGAAAGAGCGCAAAGTTCTTTCGTGCAAGGCTGAATACCCGCTACTGCAGGATTTTTGTGCCCGGAGGCCACTTGAATTTGACATCCGGCTTTTTCTTCTTAGGCAGATACAGAGTGCCGAGGCAGAAATCGGCCAATGGCAGGACGACATTGAAGTTGGTACCCATTTTTTCATGATGCCTTCTGTGGTGCCCATTGATCCACTTGTAGAGTGAAGTTCGTTCGAACCAGCGATTCAGCGGCTTGTGCATGCACCAATGTATGTACTCATAGGTTGCATAGTAAGCCGCGATGCCGGCCGTTGTTGAAATCACCACTGACCACGGAACATTTAGTATTTTCATACCTACAAAAGGCAATGAAGCTATAGCTATGAGCACAGGCCCATTCCACCAGGCCATAGGAATTGTTATCTGGTTTTCCTCCTGTTTTTCTGGAGGATGGTTGTTGAGCTCATAGCTGACGTCAGCTTTAAATGTCTGATGGTGTACTATGGCATGCCTTTCGAATGGGTATTTAAACTTGTACTTAAAAAAACAGAATACTCGGTGCATCACATAACGATGAACCATCCATTCAGGAAATGATGAATAGAGATAGCCCGCAACAAAGCAGAGCGGGGCAAGCAGATACATAGTCATAGGCTGGTTTGGTTTAATTTTGTCCGACGGAGCCGAATCTGGATTAAGTATACCATTATGTGATATTATTCCGTTATGTTAGACATCAAATTTATCCGGGAAAATCGCGATCTCGTTGCCAAGGGAGCTCAGAAAAAGCGCATCAATTTTGACCTGAACGAGCTGATCAGCCTGGACGATCAGCGCCGTGAGCTGACAACATCAATAGAAAAAAAGCGGGCCGAACAGAATCTTGTAAGTGTGAGGGTGACCCGCGCAAATCCTGCCGAGAAGCAGCTTCTTATCGAATCCATGCGCCACCTCAAGGACGGGCTTCACGAAGAAGAAGAAAGGCTCAAGGAAATCATGCAGAAATGGCAGGCGATCATGCTTCAAGTTCCGAACATTCCGGACATTTCCGTGCCCGATGGAGAAAGCGATGAGGACAACAAGGAGATAAAAAGCTGGGGAGAAAAGACGGTTTTTGATTTTGAGGCAAAAGATCATATGGAGATAATGCTAAATCTTGGAATGGCGGATTTTGACCGCGGAGCTAAAGTCCATGGATTCAGGGGTTACTATCTTACGGGAGACGGGGTGAGGCTCTGCTTTGCCATCTGGAATTATGCTCTTGATTTTTTTTCAAAAAAGAATTTTCATCTTATGATGCCACCATCAATTGTAAGAAAAATAAACTTTTATGGCACAGGACACTTGCCTGCTGACAATGATGACATATATATGACTCAAGACGGAGATGGCCTGATCGCTACGGCTGAAATACCGCTTATGGGCTTTCATTCCGATGAGATTTTGCCTCTAGAACAGCTTCCTAAGCGCTACCTCGGATTTTCTCCAAGCTATAGGCGCGAAGCAGGAGCTCACAGCAAAGATTTAAAAGGACTCATTAGAGTAAATGAATTTTATAAGTTTGAACAACTTATCATCTGTGAGGCCAATCATGATTTGTCAGTTAATCTACATGAAGAACTGAATCGCAATACAGAGGAATTCATTGAATCTCTAGGCCTGCCTTATCAGACCGTTGTTGCTTGCGGAGGAGACTTGGGTCGCGGACACGTAAAAATGTATGATATTAATCTTTGGATTCCAAAAGAAGGAACATACAGGGAAATTTCATCAGCATCCTACTTCCACGACTTCCAGTGCAGGAGATTCGGCATCAGGTACAAGGATAAAGAAGGCAAAACACGCCACGCATACTCTCTGAACGCTACCGCCATTCCAACTCCACGTATCCTCGTCTCCTTGGTAGAGAATTTCCAGCAGAAAGACGGATCAATCAGGGTTCCTGATGTCCTTGTGAAATATCTGGGCAAGGACAGGATTTCCATATAATGCGATCAAGGATACAATCACCCAAATACCGGCAAAAGAGGCGAAAGAAAGCGATCGCTGTTATTTTCCTATCCGTCTTGGGCATGCTTGCCCTTTCCTCCTCATTCCTATTTGCCATGCGAATGCCGTTCTTTCAGATTAGCGAGGTAGAAGTGGTCGGAGCTTCCGGCTTGCCCCAGTCATTTTTTCAGGAGAAGGCCATGGCATCGCTGGAGTCATCGAATATTTTTTTCTTCTCAAAGAAAAAAATGGAAGAAAGCCTGATTGCTGAATTCAGGGAAATCGAGGATATGTCCATAAGCAGAAGCGGTTTTTCCAAATTGAAGATAAGTGTAAAAGAGCGCGTTCCGACTGCTCTAGTCTGCGCCGGATTCCGAGAAGAGAAACTGGAAAACAGCGACTGCTATCTTGCCGATGCCGGAGGATATGTCTTCGAAAAAGCTTCCAAGCCGTATCCTGAATGGCATAATCTCTATTATGTTCCGAGCGACAAAGGAGGTGTAAAAAAAGATATCGCACGCTTTCCTGAACTGCAGAAATTCATTGATGGGGCGGCTGCCGCCGGCGTACCAGTTCAAGGAATACTTATTGGAGATGGAGGAGAATACGAGATGTATGTGAATCCGGACACGACCGTCTACTTTGATGACCGATCGCCGTTTGACGATACTCTTTCCAACCTGCTTGTCTTCTGGCAGAATGCCAGCAAGAATGCCACATCTACCCCCTCGTTCAACTATATAAATCTGCGGTTCGGCAATGCCATTTACTATCGTGATTAATCATAAATTCATATTTTCCATACTGACGGCCATGGCGGTCGGAGCAAGCATCGCCTTTGCCGGAATCGAAGGAGTAAAGATGCTGGTCAAAAAGAATATGGCCGAAGCTATTTCTTCCGTTGAAGTGTCGTCCGAAGAAGATCCTACCTTCATATCCCACTTTTCAAGGGCTTTCATCTACTCTTCAGGAAAGGAAAAGGTATCCATATCCGATCTGCCAGGAGATGTGATGCGGGGGGTACAGACTGCTATTTCCGCGATCTCGTACAGCGTTATAGATATCGACCAGGACATTGTGATTATGGAAAAAGACCCGGAGAGGCTTCTGCCCATAGCTTCAGTAACGAAGCTTGTTACGGCGGCAGTTGCTAGGAATCTCATTGATGAAGATCAGCTAATAACCATAACCGCCGCCGCCATCGCGACCGAAGGGGATACGGGAAGGCTGAGGCTGGACGAGAGGCTAAAAGTGAAAGAACTGCTTTACCCTCTCCTCATGGTTTCCAGCAATGACGCGGCGGAGGCTCTGGCCAGGCACTATGATTCCATCCATGGAAAAGGAAAGTTCGTAAAGGAAATGAATAACTGGGCTAATTCCATCGGTGCGTATAGAACATACTTCCGTGATCCATCCGGCATTTCTCCCAATAATCTTTCTACGGCAAACGATATTTCCATCATTGCGAAATGGATAAGGGACAACGAGCCGGACCTTTTCGACATTACTTTGACGAAGGCCAAAAGCATCCGTTCCCATACCTGGATCAATCCGACGCACTTCCTTAATCTTTCCGAATATCAGGGAGGCAAGAACGGCTATACTCCGGAAGCGAACAGAACAAGCATTTCTCTTTTTGCCCTGGGTTTCCCGAAAAGAATTTATTCCATCGTCCTTCTAGGCAGCAAGCAAAGGGACGCGGATACCCTCATAATGCTGAATGATATCCATGAGTGATTTCTGGAAAAAAATGCCAAAGCCTATTATGGCCATGGCTCCAATGGCCAATGTTACAGACATGGCCTTTCGCCGTATCATCGCAAAATATGGAAAGCCGGATGTCATGTGGACGGAGTTTGTTTCCGCTGACGGGCTCATATCCCCCGGCCGGGAAGTCCTCATGAAGGATCTGGAATATTCGGAAGCGGAGCGCCCGATCATCGCCCAGCTCTTTACAGGGCATCCGGATAAGATGAAGGAGGCGGGCGGGCTTGTGGGAAAGCTTGGTTTCGATGGGCTGGATATAAATATGGGCTGTCCTGACAGATCAGTAGAAAAGCAAGGTGGAGGAGCGGCGATGATAAAAGACAAGAAAAATGCCCTGGCTGTTCTGGAAGCGGCTAGGGAGGGTTCGGGCCTGCCTGTTTCCGTCAAAACACGCATTGGGTACAATAAAAACCAAATTGAAGATTGGATAGGTTTTCTTTTGGAGCAGAAATTACCCGCTCTGACCGTTCATCTGCGCACAAGAAAAGAAATGTCCAATGTATCGGCTCATTGGGAATTAATGGAAGGAATAGTAAAGATGAGGGACGAGATAAGTCCGGAGACTTTGGTATTGGGAAATGGCGATGTGATGTCTATCGAGCAGGCAAAGGAAAAAGTCAGAGAGACAGGCTGTGACGGAATAATGATTGGAAGAGGAATATTTGGAAATCCGTGGCTGTTTTCCGGCAGGATACCTAGTGTGGAGGAGAGGCTGAAAGTCTTGGTTGAGCATACGAAGCTTTATGAAAAACTTTTAGGAAAAGTAAAAAGCTTCGCCTTGATGAAGAAACATTTCAAGGCGTATGTGTCAGGTTGGGATGGGGCCAAGGAATTGAGGGTCAAACTGATGGAAACTGAGAATGCTAAGGAGGTTGAGAGTGTGGTAAAATCATACATATGAATACCACCGTCCTATACCGCAAATACCGCCCAAAAGAATGGGTTGACGTCATAGGACAGGATCATATTGTCAGCGTCTTGGAAGGCTCCATAAAGCTGGAGCGCCTTTCCCATGCCTATCTATTCTGTGGAAGCCGAGGAACTGGCAAAACTACTGTTGCGCGTATTTTTGCGAGAGCAATGGGGGTGAGCGATAATGATATTTATGAAATCGACGCCGCTTCGAATAACGGGGTAGATGAGATGAGGTTAATAAATGAAGGGGTCAATACTCTGCCTTTCAATTCTCCGTATAAGATATATATCTTTGATGAAGTCCATATGTTTTCAAAGTCAGCGTTCAATGCTCTTCTGAAGACTCTCGAGGAACCTCCGGCTCATGTGCTATTCGTCCTTGCTACAACAGAAACAGAAAAAATCCCGGAAACTGTTGTTTCCCGCTGCCAGGTATTTACCTTCAAGAGGCCGACAAGAGAGATTCTAAAACAATTGGTGACTAATATCGCCAAGAAAGAGGGGTATGTTCTGGAAGCTGGAGCGGCGGATCTCATCGCATTGCTTGGCGACGGATCCTTCCGTGATACTCTTGGAATACTGCAGAAGGTTATCAGTTCTACCGAGGATAAAAAAGTTTCAATTGCCGAGGTGGAAAAAATAACCGGCGCGCCTAAGTCCGGCCTGGTGAATGATTTTATTTCTGCTCTGGCAAAAAAAGAAAAGGAGAAGGCGTTGGCAGTACTGGAAAAAGTCTGTGAAGGGAATATTGCCATGAAGACTTTCGCTGCTTTGGTTTTGGGGAGAGCTCGCATTATACTTCTTTCCAATGACATGACAATATCTTCGTTTGTTATGGTTGAGTTATTGAAAGCATATGATAATATAGGAAGATCCTGCATTGAGTCATTGCCAATGGAGTTGGCCGTCATAGAGGTTTGTCAGAGTTAATAATCAATATAAATACATGAAAACATTTTCAATCATTATCCTTGTTATTGTAGTAGCGGTTCTGGCCTTTTTCGGACTAAGAAAAGATGAAAATCTTCCCCAGGTCAATGAAAACGCGACTTCAACGCCGATTGTTATAACAGACGGCACATACACGGTATCTTCGAGCACCATCGTCTGGAGCGGAAAGAAAACTCTCATTTCAGGCTATGTAGATAGCGGAATGGTCGAGGTTAAGAGTGGTTCATTCACGGTTGCCGGCGGAGCGGTTACTTCAGGAGCCATGGTTGTGGACATGAATACCATTGCGGTTAGTGGTACAGGCCGTGGCAGTGGAGAGAGCCAGTTGGAAAAGCATTTGAAATCAAAAGATTTCTTTGATGTGGCGGTATTTCCTGAATCTAGACTGGTTATTAACGGGATGGAAGAGGGTATGGTAAATGGAGATTTAACGATAAAAGGCATAACGAAGCCTGTCCAGTTTCCAGTGATGGTGGAGGAGGAAGGTAATGCGGTTAAGGTAACGGGAGTGCTGACTGTTGATAGAACTGTGTATGATGTAAGGTTTGGCTCAAGCAAGTTTTTCGACGACCTAGCGGATAACGTAATTGACGATATGTTCGCGCTAGAATTTGAGATTGTAGGGACGAGGTAAGAGTTTTTGAAGCACTATAGTTAGCTGTAGTGAATAGAGCACGATTAATCCTATTGCGTAAATAGGATTTTTTGTTGTATCAAAAATCTATTGCTGTTAAAATCGAACAGTTATAAGGTATAATGTACCTAATGATTAATAAATATGATTTAAAAGAAAAAGCAATTAAATTGAGGAAAGAAGGATTAACATATTCTGAAATTCTCAAGCAAATTTTTGTTGCAAAATCCACACTTTCATTGTGGCTTAGAAGTGTGAGTCTCGCTTTTCCACAAAAACAAAAATTTTCTGAAAAGAAAATCCTAGCACAAAAAAGAGGAGCAGAAGCCAGGCGAAGTCAGAGGATCGAGAAACAGCGAATTATCTATAACAATGCTAAAATCGATGTGGGAAACTTATCGAAGCGCGAATTGTGGATCACTGGCGTGGCTCTCTATTGGGCAGAAGGTTCTAAGGAAAAAGAATGGCGACCAGGTAGTTCGGTTGAATTCACTAACTCTGATTCAGGTATGGTCAAATTCTTCATTAATTGGTTGGAAGAATTTTGTAATGTTAAGAAAGAAGATCTTGATTTTTCTCTTTTTATTCATAAAAATTCAAAAAATGCATTACCTGTGGTAAAAGGTCATTGGTCTGAAGTCACTGGATTTCCAGTGGGTTGTTTTGATAAGGTGTTCTTTAAAATGCATAATGTAAAGACTAAAAGGAAAAATACAGGGGACTTGTATTATGGTTGTTTAAAAGTTAGAGTAAAGGCTAGCTCCATCCTTCTTAGACAGATTACTGGATGGATGAGATCAGTAAACACTCAAAAAATAATTGAATAAACATTGGGGGATCGTCTAATGGTAGGACACAGCACTTTGGCTGCTGGTATTGGGGTTCGAGTCCCTATCCCCCAGCCAAAAAATAGAATCGCCGTTTTCGCCAAAATGCGGAGCGTCGCAAAGCGACGCG
>JAUYLM010000067.1 GCA_030698965.1 bacterium | reverse complement strand
AAGAGTGATTTCCGCGTAAGTCTGATTGCCTGCAACCACACTGCCGCTGTACTTGCCCTTGATGATGGCATTGGGGTCGGGACGCTTAAAGGTAATGTCGAGAACATCTATGTTATTCGCATAAGTACACCCTCCCGACCCCATGCAGAGACCGGATATATAGCTTCCCCTTTTTATATTAGATGTAGAAATTTCTTCGTCTGGCTCGTCATATGCTCCATTAAGATTAGCATCTACAAAAAAGACGACCTTTGCCTTATTTAGAGAAGACCGGTCAAAACGAACTCCGTAAGGATAAGTAAATTCGCTTGAGAAGCTCGCACCGCCGGAAACCGGCCTGCTCTTTACATTTAATCCGTACGACTGCGCATTGCGGATCGTCAGAGCTACGTCATATGCCAGGTTCGTCAGAAGGATTCCCTGATTGAAAGTCCCGTATTTAGCTACCAGAAATGCCGTCATGAAAGCGAAAATAGCTACGGAAATCATCAGCTCCACCAGAGTAAATCCCTTATTTAAATTGAGCAGTTTTTTAATCATAGGAAAATAGACATGAATGCTTCCGCGTCGAATACCCTTATATCAAAGAAAAGGACAAGGTACATTCCGAGGACCAGATATGGACCAAAGGGAATCTCATAATTCTTCTTGAATTTTTTGAAAACAATGCCCATCCAGACCACGCTTATGACGGCCGCGATCCAGAAGGCCAGGGTAACCGCAGAGATGGCGGGTACGAGACCGAGAGTCCAGCCTATACCCAGCATGAGCTTGGAGTCCCCCAATCCCATCCAAGTCCCTTTTGAAATCAGCCACAGTAAAAAGAATGGCAGGGCCGCTATGGGTCCGGCAAGCAGTGCCCAGACAGGCGGAACGGCAAATGACAGATCCGGAGCGATGAATAAATACGCCAGGGCGACTATGGCAAAGGAATATGAAAGCGAGTCAGGAATGATCTTGTGCTTGGCGTCATATATGGTTATGACAATAAGAAGACAGGTAATAAGAAGATAAAAGATGGTACTGACGGCGGCTTCGGCCGAGACAGGGGGAAAGAAATAGAAAACCAGAATAAATAGGGCTCCGGAACATATCTCCACCAGCGGATACTGCCAGGAAATCCTGCTTTTACACTTCCTGCAAGATCCACCCTGCAGGAGAAAACTGACGATCGGGAAAAGCTCTATCCAGGTGAGTGTTTTGTCGCATGAAAAGCATTTTGACCTTCCCCTCAGGGTCAACCCGGTATTGTAGCGGAAAGCCACGACATTCAAAAAGCTCCCGATGAGCGTTCCTAGAATGAATGAAAAGAGGAGAAAGAAGCTGGTCATTTATTTTTATCTGTTTTTAGCTATTTTTTTATCTGGGTACGACGCAGTAGTAATATACAGGACTTGGGACTTCTGTTTCTGAACAATCAGTGCCGTGGACTGTGACGTTAACGTCATCAGTCAGTGCCGCATTATTCGTTTCAAGCTTTGCTCTCAATACATAATCAACAGGCGTGGTGGCGTTATTAACCGCATAAGTATAATCTCCAGCCGTAGGAGGATTTGGAATTTGTGAGATAAATGTCTGTAATGTTATTCCTGTGGGACATCCATTGCCGGTATCTCCTATGGCAGGAATGTTAGCTCCGCTTACAGTCGCAACCACTGGATACCTGTTGCACCTATCAAAGAATAGCTCCAGTGCCAGCTGCATTTGCGCCAGATCAGAAACCCTTTTAGCATCGCGTGATTTCCCTTTTGCCTGGGTGAGATTTGTGATGATAATAGCCGTCAGAATAGCCATTATGGCTACCACGACAAGCAGTTCTATGAGAGTGAAGGCTTTGTTTTTCTTGGAGAAACTCATGGTAAAAGTTGGCTAAGGAGTGGCAACACATGTTCCTGTATCTGTCGCATCACCTTTGATAGAAACACCTTTATTGTCTACGCACCAGTTCCCAGCCCCTGCGGTTTTCAGAGGTACATGCACAGACCAATTCTCCTTTCCTATATAGCAAGTGGCGGAATCAGTAGAATCAAATTCAGCCTTAGTAAGAATGTCACGACCCCTTTCTCCACCATCAAGGAAACCGACATCGCAACCTAGGATTATGGCGGTATTTAGAGTACCTCCAAATGTGCCAATCTGGTTGTAATAAATTTCAGATTCATTTTTCAACTGGGAAAGAGAGGCCTTAATGCCCGCGTCAGCTCCTTTGCTCCTTGCCGCGTTCAAGGATGCAAGGACGACCGAAGCCAATATACCAATGATTGCAATAACCACCAGAAGCTCGATCAGAGTAAAACCTTTTTGTTTAAGAATTGACATAAATTTACATTATTAATTATTAGTATAATTATAGCATCTATTAGGATATAATTATACTATAATGATTACAATTCACATAAAATCAGTTTATCGGCAATATAAGCCGATCATTTTTTCTTATATTTTCCTCTTCTTTTTTGTATCAGTGATGTTTCCTATGGAATTCCAAAAAGCACTTATTGGCCTAGACATTCTCAACCTTTTAAACACTGCAAAATACCAGCCAATAATATTCATTCCCTTCATTGCCCTGGCGCTACTGTTAATATTTAATATCTTAATAAAAAAACACCGAGACCAGTTTTTTGACACTATCGCTGGACTTATAATTATCATACTATTCATGATTTTGTCAGCAATACTGCTTGATACCATATATTTAAGTGCAAACCCTGAGAGAGTTATTTACTGGTCAGAGACTTTCATGAGAAGCGACTATAAACTTTTTGGAACATATCCTACATTCTGGCTATACAAGCATGGATTCTCCTGGGTTGAGAGACCAATAGTATATACATACCAATACCTAGCTTTTATTATCAGTCTTTGGGTCATATTCTTGGCATTCTACAAAAAAGGAGCTTTTCTTAGTAAATTTATCAAACAGTTTTTTATTGCTTTCGTAATCTGTTTCCCTATTTGGATAATTTTTCCAGCTATTTCCCCCGCCGACATGTTTTTGGCAAATAAATTCAATCGACCTATCCCAGAAACTGTCGCAATATCCTTAAATGATGGACCTCCAAGCCGCTTCACCAATGTTAGTGTTGTAAGATTCATGAGAATGTGGGCTATGGAAAATAAGCTGGCAATTAGCACATTTCCCAGCATGCATGCAATCTGGGGTATGCTTTTAGCCTACTCAATTATACAAATCCTCAAGAAAAAACCATACAAATGGTTTGCTATAACATTAGCCACAACTAATATAATTGGAACGGTATACATATTCCAGCATTACGCAGTAGATATACTTGCGGGAATAGCCATAGCAATAATAATCACTAAACTAAACTTAAGATAATTAAAAATCCCTTAGCCTAAAAGCCAAGAGATTTTCAAACTTACAGAAGAAATAAGTTAATTACAAACTACATCAGTCGCATCCGTGAGTGCAGTAGATCCTGTACCTCCAAGAATTGCTGTGTAAGCTACACCTGTTGAATTTGCTCCCTTTGCCTGACCAGTGCTATCTATACACCAGAATGTACTGGCTGTTTTTAGTGGAAATGCTATTGCATACGCTGAAGTAGCGATGGTGCAGGTACCGTCTGCTCCTGCTGTGTTCTTTGCATGCTTCAAAGCCTTATTGATATTATCATTTGCCAAGATTGTACCTGTAGTCGTATTCTCTGAGCATACTATAGAATGAACCGTACCCGCAGTATTGTTGTATTTCAAGCCCAAATTATCGTACTCCAATTCCGCGGTGCTTCTCACTCCAGTCAAGTCACCTTTGATAGCAGCATCAGAACCTTTAGATCTCGCCGTATTCAGAGACGCCAGCACAACCGATGACAATATACCAATAATCGCGATAACTACCAGAAGTTCAATCAATGTAAATCCAGAATCTAACCGATTGCGTAAATATGTTTTTTTCATACTAAATTAAATTAACTTATAAGTTATAGTGCTATTATACCACCTACTGCGCTGCGGCGATATTGTATATGGGGATAAGTACTGAAGCCAGAAGAATAGCAACACCCGCTCCCAAGAGCACTATCATGAGCGGTTCTATGAGGTCCACCAGGGCATCTACGGCGTTCTTCACCTCGCGAGCATAGAAGTTAGCTAGGGTCTTGAGGATACTGCCAAGTTCCCCTGTTTCCTCCCCCACCTTCATCATTTGTATCATGATACCCGGAATCTCTTTATTTCCGGAAAGAGCTTCTGACAGGGGCTTGCCGGCTTTCACGCTTTCCAGGGCATTGGTAACAATGCCGTTATAAACCCCGTTATTTATGACGAATGAAGTAAGC